>JAJYGE010000435.1 GCA_021785155.1 Planctomycetota bacterium | reverse complement strand
ACGGAAACCACCGAAACCGGCAAATACAACGCCACCGCGGATATCTATTTTTCCCAGGTGATGACCACCGTGGGCATGTGGGCTAATTTTATTCCAGTTATCCGTGGAATAGCCACCGGCGCGAATCTGCTGCTTTTTTTTCTCGGTGCCATGCTGGCGGTCAGCGGAAAATTGCACGCCGGCGATATTCTGGTCTTTGGCGTTGCGATGGGAGCGATTCTCTCACGCTTGCAACAGATCAACCAGATTGCCAATCAATATCAGATGGCGGTGGTTTCCGCCCGGAGATTTTTTGAAATTCTTTATGCCTATCCCAGTATTGCCGAAACGCCTGCGCCGCCGCAGTTACCGCCTGGACCTGGTGCGGTGGAATTTTCCGGAGTCACCTTCGGCTATCAGCAGGATAAGCCGGTGCTGAAAAACATTTGTTTTCAGGCGTCTCCCGGCTCGGTGATAGCGCTGGTTGGTCCCACCGGCGCGGGCAAAACCACCATGATGCAGCTATTGGCCCGCTTCTATGACCCGCAATCCGGAACCATTTTTGTTGATGGTCATGATATTCGCTCGGTATCCTTGCGCTCGGTCCGAAGGGCCATGGGTTTTGTATTTCAGGAAACATTTCTTTTTTCAGATACCGTTGTCAACAATATCCGCTATGGTGATCCCAACGCCTCCGTGGAGCAGGTCGAGGCCGCGGCACGCATTGCGCAGGCGCATGAATTTATCATGGAAATGCCAAAGCAGTATGACACCATGCTCGGTGAACGCGGGCTGACGCTTTCCGGCGGACAGAAGCAAAGATTAGCCATTGCCCGGGCCATTGTCGCCAATCCACGGATTTTGATCCTGGATGACGCCATGGCCGCGGTGGATCCGGAGACTGAACACTTGATCCGCCGGGCTTTGGAACTCGTTCTCCAGGATCGCACCGTATTTATAATCGCTCACCGCTTAAGTACGGTTAAAGCGGCGGATCTGGTGCTCGTACTGGAGCAGGGAAATATTACGCAGGCCGGCACGCACGACGTGCTGCTGCGGCAACCGGGCCACTACCGGGAAATTGCGGAAGTCCAGCTTGTGGGCGGTGGACCGGGCGTCTTGCCGCCTTTGAGCCCAACATCCCGGCGGTCCGTTGCGGAGGGATCGCGATGAAGGTGATATTCCCGTTTATGCGCCGCCGGAATCAGACCCATTCTGCTTCAACGCCGCGCGGTTCTGCTTCACACACTGGCCAATTATCATCCGATCCGGAGGCCGAGCCGGATTATAAGCCCATTGACCGCAAGGTTCTCCGGGGTGTTTTGGGCTGGATGCGGCCCTACCGCAATGCATATATTCTCACCACCCTTGTAGGCACGGCTGTCAGTTTGCTGGAAATGATCACGCCGCGCTATATGCAGCAGCTTGTGGATATGGATATCCCGGGAAAACATCCAAATATATTCACATCTTATATTATTGATATGATCGGATGGGTTAACGCCGGCGCAGCCGGTGCGCTTACGCATCTTGGTCGCCGGGACCTGGCTTATTTTAATATCAGTTCCACCATTGGAGCCTGGGCTTTAACCATGACGGCGGCCCTGCTCTTGCAGCGCTTCGGTATTTATTACACAACGCTCATTGGACAAAAAGTAATCTTTACTCTGCGCAGGGCGGTGTTCGCTCATCTCCAGGAACTGTCCATGAATTTTTATGACAAAACCCGTTTTGGCCGCATTTTAACCCGCGGTACCAGCGATATTGATTCCATGTCCAATTTCATCGTATGGGGCATCAACACCGCCTTTTCCAATCTTACCATGATGCTCATTGCCGCCGCGATCATCATGTTTATGGACTGGCGAATCGGTCTCGCGGTGCTCTGGCTGGGACCCGTGCTTTATTTGATGAACAACTCCGATCTCCGAAAGGTCGGTGTCGCCTGGCGCATGACGCGTGAAGGTTATACGCGCGTAAGCACCAATCTGGCGGAAAATATTTCCGGTATGCGTGTGGTGACCGCATTTAACCGGCAGAATCAGAATCTGGATGTGTTCAACGATCTGCAAAGTACCAACACCGCAAATAACATGCGCGCCGCCTACATCAATGGCATTTATCAGCCGCTGCTGGGGGTTGTGGGCTTTTTGGGTAAAGTCATTATTCTCCTTTTTGGCACCTGGCTGGTATTTCACACCGCGAATGGTCCGGCCGGCCAGCGATTCAAAGTTGGAGAACTTGTCGCGCTGTATGTTTACTGGGACTGGTTTATGGGGCCGGTGATCAACTTCGGCAATTTTTACAATGACACCATGATGGCCATGGCGTGTGCGGAACGGGTGCAAAATCTGCTGGCGGAACAACCGCAGGTGGCAGATGATCCGGAGGCCATCGTGCTTCCGGAAATCCGTGGAATCGTGCGCTTTGAAAATGTAACCTTCGGCTACGATCCCGCCAAGCCGGTGTTGCATGATGTTAATTTCCAAGCCCAGCCGGGCCAGACGGTCGCGCTGGTGGGGCACACCGGGTGTGGCAAATCAACGGTGATCAGCCTGATCTGCCGATTTTATCAACCGCAGCAGGGACGAATTCTCATTGATGGTTATGATCTGCGGAAAATTCAGGGTGAAAGTCTGCATCGGCAAACCGGCATTGTATCGCAAAATAATTTTCTCTTTACCGGTACGGTCATGGACAACATCCGTTACACGCGTCCGGAGGCCACCGATCAGCAGGTGTATGATGCCGCCCGACAGTTGGACTGCTACGAGATTCTTGCGCGGCTTAAAGACGGTTTCCAAACGAATGTTGGTGAGCGCGGCGGATCGCTGAGCCTGGGCCAGCGGCAACTGGTCTGCTTTTGCCGGGCATTTCTCGCCAACCCGCGCATCTTGATTCTTGATGAAGCCACGAGTGCCATCGATACGCAAACCGAACTTCTGATTCAAAACGCCCTGGAACGTCTGGTGGAAAACCGTACCACGTTTATCGTCGCGCATCGCTTAAGTACCATCATCGGGGCACATCAGGTATTGGTGCTTGATCATGGCCGGATAGTTGAACACGGCACCCACCAAAGCCTCCTGGAACTCCATGGCCAATACGCCCGGCTCTATAATGAATTTACCCATGGTCAGGATATCACGCCGCAGGCGGACGAATAAATATGTGCGGCGGCCCGGCCAGAGGAAAAATGTTGACATGGCAATGCGGCATTCAGAAATGGCGGCGAATGATGATGTGGCATTTGTTTTTGTTTCAGGAACAAACTTCTGGATTAGCGGATCGGCGCGTTGTTTTTGGTTTTGGGACGCAGAAATGCTCGAACCAGGCAAATTTTTATCAAGTTTCGCGTGCAGCCGGCGCGCCACACGGTATAATCAAGAACATAGGAATGAGGGTGGTGTTACTTTACGGGAGGTGCAACATGCCGCGAGCGACAAAGAATCCGGAGAGTGTTGATATATCCTCAGCTCTTTCCGGCTGGAGTTTTGAACCTGGACAGGTCAATGTTCGCATTATCCGCGGACGCGACGGTAAAGCTAAAATTCAATTGCGCCTGGACCTCGGGTTGCTGCAAATGGAAGTCAGTGGTCGCCCGGATGGCAAACGGCCGCATAAACATGCCTCTGAATTGGATTATCAGCTTCATCGCCTGAAAAAACATCGCGAGAGCGGCACCCGCGAGAATGATTTTCAGCTTACCCGGCGAGAATGCCAGCAGTTGCGTGAAGAATCCGCCATGTTTTATCACAGATATTTGAGCCTTTTTGTGTTGGGCCAATACGATGGTGTGGTGCGCGACACACGGCACAATATTGGTATTTTGAATTTGTGCCGCAATTTTGGCCCCACGGAACAAGACCGGGAAATTCTGGAACAATATCGCCCCTACATTATCATGATGGAAGGGCGTGCTCGCGCTTGTGCGGCGCTGCGTGACGGATTTGTAAATACATCCATCGCGTATCTCCGCGGCACGTTGAGAAATGTGATTCACACCTATGGCAATCCTGCGGCCAGCCAATCGCCGGAGGCTCTGATTCTTTCGGATATGATTCATGACATTCGTCGGCAGTTGCCACCGGATCCCCGCGAAGAACTCAATCGGCTGTTGAAAAAAGCGGTGGCCGGAGAAAAATATGAAGAAGCGGCCCAATTGCGGGATCAAATCATGGCTCTGCATGCCGCCGGTGCGGTAATGGTCAAGCCGGCCGTACGGGCCAACATCGCTAAACGCCGGGCCGCGAAACCGCGAAAAAGTCGCCGCAAAGTAACACCGGATTCACAATCTCAAGACCATTCCGCCAATGAACCGGGAAATGCCTGACGCACTTGAATCTTGACATGTAGCACGGCGCGTGTTACGGTTCAGGACTGTGCGGACGGCTTTGGGC
>JAJYGE010000498.1 GCA_021785155.1 Planctomycetota bacterium | reverse complement strand
ATTATTGATGCTTTCGGAGCCCGGCTACAACATTAACACCATTCACAAAGATTTTTCAATGTTGTTAACAGATCCCCGATTACCGTTAATGGATCGCGCCATGTCCAGCGCTTTTCCTCCCGGCAGTATCGTTAAACCGCTGGAAGCATCCTTTGCCATGACCGAAGGCGTCATTACGCCGCAAACCATCATGAACTGCGGTCCGGAACTGTTTCCAAATCACCCCAATGTGTTTCGTGATGATTCCTATCCCTATGGCCGCGGCCCGACGGATGTGGTCTCCGGCCTGGAGGAATCCTGCGACGTATTTTTCTACAACGTCGGCATGAGGTTGGGACTTACGCGGCTGGTCGCCGGGTATCGCAGCTATGGCCTGGGCTCCCCCACCGGCATTGGCCTGGCGGAAGAGACCGGCGGTTATCTGCCACCTACGAATAATTCAATCAGCAAAATCAAACGCCTGGATGACGCGATCATGATGGGAATAGGCCAAGGCCCCATGGCCGTTACACCCTTGCAGATGGCCAACGGTTATACCGCCCTGCTGCGTGGCGGGCTGTGGCGGCAACCGCAACTTATCGAGCAGTTTCACCGCCCACACCCGCGCAAAATCAACATTAATACCTCCTATCTAAGATATATTTATAAGGGCATGTATCTGGTGGTGCACGGCCCATTGGGAACTGCGAATATGGTCAACTTTACCCTGCCGGTCGAAGGGAAAACCGGTACCGCGCAAACAGCCGAACTGGTCCGGAAAAACGGCAAGACAACCGTTGTAAAGGGCGATGATGGCTGGTTTATCGGCTGCGTTCCCGCGGATCATCCCAAGTATGTTATCGCGGCGGTAGTGGAAATGGGCGGCTATGGCGGGCAGGTTGCCGGGCCTATTGTTAAAGCGTGCATCCAGCTCATGCAACAGCGTGGCTACTTGCCGGAGGCCGCCAATCCGTGACCGACAAGCGTGATGACTATTCGCCGTCATTAATGCCCGGTGGCTCCGGTGGGAATTCGCGCTTGTCGCGCCGATCCACTTTACTGGAAACCATCTGGCATCGGGTCATGCCCGAACTCGTCGCTACCCGATTGGCGTGGCTGATGCTTTTGGCCGTGGCTCTGCTGTGTGCTGCCAGCCTCATGGCGGTGCGCATCTGCGGGCGCGGGTTGATGCTGCGCCAGGAAATACACATTCTCGTCGGTGCGGTTATTCTGCTTCTGCTGCTGACCGTCAATTACCGGAAACTGGGTTCTCTGGCTTACGGCTTTTTCATCTTTACCACACTGCTGCTTATCGCCGTGCGCTTTGCGCGACCCATTAAAGGCAGTCACCGCTGGTTTATATTGCCCGGCGGCATTGACCTGCAACCCAGTGAACTGGCAAAAATATCATTTGTCATGTCCGTCGCATGGTGCCTGCGTATGCACAAAGACATGCGGCAGCTTAATAAACTCATACTCCCCTTTGTCTTTGCCATTATTCCAATGAGTCTGATTCTTATTGAGCCGGACCTCGGCACGGCGCTGCTTTTTCCGGTTGTGCTCTATGCCATGCTCATTGCCGCCGGTGCCAAATTCCGGCATCTACTGGCTATTGCCCTTATTGCCATGGCCGTTGCGCCAGGTTGCTATCCACTGCTTAAGCCTTACCAGAAACAACGGATCGTGGCGCTGTTTGTTCATGGCAAGCCCACGCATCGGCAACTCTCCGGAGAACTGTACCAGAAACGCCAAAGCGAAATTGCTGAAGGCAGCGGCGGTCTAACCGGGCAGGGGCTGGAAGGCACCGTTGAAATTCGCCATGGCCTGCTGCCCGAAGCGTCCAATGATTTTATCTTTGCGGTCGTTGGCAGCCAGTGGGGATTCGCCGGTGCAATCGCGATTTTGGTTTTATATTTAATATTCTTCGCTTCCTGCATGGAAACCGCCGGCGAAGCGGCAGATAGCTTCGGTCGACTGCTGGTGGTTGGATTATCCTCCATGTTGATCCTGCAGGCCGCTATTAATATTGCCATGACCACAGGCATAATACCCGTTGTAGGCATCACCTTGCCGTTTATGTCCTATGGCGGCAGTGCCATGCTTGCGGATATGCTGGCCATGTCCCTGATTCTTAACGTTGCCATGCGCGGCCACCGCATTACCCCCGGCAGCCGCGAAAGACCCGCCGCCCGCGGATAAATTCATCACCCCGTTATTGATTTCTCCAGCGACACACCCGCAGCCAAACGCTATAATCTTTGCATGATGCAGAACATGGACGATCAATCCGAAAAAGATGCCTCCAATACCAGTCAAACCGATACGCCCGCCGTATCGGATTCTTCCGCTTCCAGTGCCCAGCCCACTGCCGCGCCGCCGCGCGTGCAATCGCCGGAACTTGATCCTGGCCGGCGCGGTTTTTTTGCCAAATGCCTCAGTGATATTCTCGCCCCGGTAGCCAGCCTCATTGAAAGTCGTATGGACCCCGTTACAGAGGTATTTGAAGGCCAATTTTCCCCGCCTTCGTATGATGACGATTCTCCCATGATGCCCGGGCTGCACCGGTCGATGGAGCCGCAAACCATTTTGCGGCCACCGGGCGCCAAGGTGACTGGCGAGTTTGAATCACTCTGCTCGCGCTGTGGAGCCTGTGTCGAAGCCTGCCCGGTAAAATGTATCCAAATTGATGCCTCGGCATGTGTGGGTGATGGCTATCCGTACATTGCCCCGGCCATCGCGCCGTGTGTGGTATGTGATGAATTGGCATGTATGAAAGCCTGCCCGACCGGAGCTTTGACACTGGTGGATAAATTTTCCATCCGTATGGGATTGGCGGAAGTTAAACACGAAACCTGCTTGCGGCATCATGGTGAAGATTGCCGCCTGTGCCTTGAGGCCTGTCCCATTGGTGATAATGCCATTGTCGTCAGCGCTCATTCGGGCCGCGTTTTGGTAAAGCCCGGAGGCTGCACCGGATGTGGTATGTGTGAACAGGCTTGTCCTACCCACCCCACCGCCATTACAGTGCAACCATTAAAACGCATGGAAGAGCTGCCGGAAGATTAATTTCCCATTAAGATAGGCGATGGCAGGACGGAATTAACGGCGGATTTGTCGCCGGGATAAATGCTTTTGCTTGGAAGGTTTTATGTCTGATAACAAAGAACGGGAACTTGGTACCACCCTGGATATCAAATTGGATTCCGCGGGTCTGCTTACAGCTGTGGCTCTGGATGCGGATACCAATGAGGTTTTAATGGTAGCTTTTATGAACCAGGCGTCGCTGGAAAAAACCATCGCCACGGGCAAAGCGACCTATTGGAGCCGATCGCGCCAGAAATTCTGGGTAAAAGGCGAAGAAAGTGGCCACATTCAGGAAGTACAGGAACTGCTCGTGGATTGCGACCAGGATGCTGTCGTAATGAAAGTGCGACAAAAGGGTTCGGCCTGCCACAATGGATTTCGTTCCTGCTTTTATCGTAAAATTGTGCCCGGCAATAATGCGGCGGAAACAAAACTGGAATTTGTGCTCCAGCGGCAGGTGGACCCCGCCAGTATTTATAAAAAGTAAACGCGATTTCGGCGCGGACTTTTCCGGTTGCTTTCATGCAAAAAGCCGCCTAGCATTGTCCGTCTCGCACGAGAGTCTGTTTGAGCACCCAGGTGTCATAATCAAACAGAAATGCCGCTGCCGTGATGTGTATCTCCGGTCGCCGTGCGGAAGCTGCTGTGCCGGAGGTTAAGCTGTGACTCAGGTAGTCGATATGGCTCATGGAAATCAAAGGTCAAATGCCGCCGCAAAACTTGCGGATGTGCAATCCGCGCAGGATAAGCGCAACATCGCCATTGATAAAGTCGGCGTAAAATCGGTGCGTTATCCCATCACCTTGCGCACACCCGATGGCGGGGAACAAAGCACCGTCGCCATGATCAATTTATATGTTTCGCTGCCCAAACATAAAAAGGGCACGCACATGAGCCGATTTCTGGAAATTCTCAATCGGCACCACCGCAGCATTACCCCCAGCCAGATTATTCCGATTCTTCATGAAATGAAGAACAAACTTCTCGCCGATGACGCGCTGATTGAAATGACCTTCCCTTATTTCATTGAAAAACAGGCTCCCGTCTCCGGTGCCCGCGGACTTATGGATTACGTCTGCTCCTTTGAAGGTGTCAGCAACGGTTCGGATGACTTTATCCTTGGCGTAAAAGCCCCGGCTACGTCCTTGTGCCCATGCAGCAAAGAAATTTCCGCGTATGGTGCCCATAATCAGCGCTGCGAAATCAGTGCCCGAGTGCGCTTTACCGGGGATCTGTGGATTGAGGACCTTGTGAAGATTATGGAATCTGCCGCCAGTGCCCCGGTTTATGCCGTGCTCAAACGCCCGGATGAAAAATTTGTTACCGAGCAGGCCTT
>JAJYGE010000292.1 GCA_021785155.1 Planctomycetota bacterium | reverse complement strand
TAGCGAAAGAAAAGCAGGAAACTCCGGAGTTGGTGCTGATCTCAACGCGCACGATGAATCGTGCTGAAGTAAACCAGGCTATTCGGGATGGCGGGTTGTCCGGCTTACATCAAATACGTTCAATCGTCCAGATCGACAGGCTGCCAGTGCTGGGCACAGGAAAAATTGATTATTGGGCGCTGGAAAACATGGTCAAATCCTCATGACAAGACTTAAGGCCAGTGGCTCAATATATTTGGCGTTCCCGCCTATCGAACCGTGACAATATGGCCATGTTGGACAAAATGATCCGGACAAAATAACCACAGCGATTCTTTTAATGGTTGTTAATGTGTCAGAAACGCCTTAATTAGAAACATTTCCGTGTGGTATGGCGATTGCACCCATTTCGTAGTGATAAGCGCTGTTGTTTCTTGTGGCCGCTCCTGCTCCGCTGGAATAATGGTATGGCTTGCTACAGGAGTTGGTTATGAAAAACGAACATCAAATTGAGGAACAAGAAAAGGATCATCAAGCGACCAGCGGACAATCAGGTTCGCATGTTGTGGGGACTGGTATCGGGGCTGTGACTGGCGGCGTTATTGGTGGCGTGGCAACCGGCGCCGCCATCGGGACGGCGGCGGGCCCCATTGGCACTGTGGCGGGAGCCACAGCAGGGGCGGTTATCGGCGCGGTAGCTGGTGGTTTTGTCGGTAAAGAAGTGGCAACGGAAGTTGACCCGGATATCGAACATGATTTCTGGCGATCAAGCTATTCCTCCCGCCCCTATTTTCGCGAAGATATGCCTTACGATCAATTAGGTCCGGCGTATCAGTACGGATGGGAATCAAGAATGCTGTATAACAATAAAACATTCGAGGAAAGCGAGCCGATCTTAGCCCGTGGTTGGCCTGCGCATCGGGGTCACTCACATTTGCACTGGGATCAGGCCAAACATGCCGCGCGCGATTCCTGGGAACGTATCAGCAATAGAAAGGCCCAAGCCGCGAAAGAGCAAACAGAGGTCTTGATTGCATAGGCGATTAACGGCTGGATCGCCTGCCATGACAGCGAACCGCACGGTGGAAATAGCGGGTTGAATGGCTGTCGGCGCGCTGAGGCGTTCAAGAGAATATCGCTGTTTTCAGAGGCGGTTAAATGTTATTGGAAAGTCGTTGGAATCGGTGTGATGTCGGGTGCGTCCCGCCGTGTTTGTCATTGTTCTCTCGGCCTTTGCCGGGCTATTCTGAATGGAACCACAAATGAAAGTTGCAATTGAACTTGAATCGGTATTGCTGGAAATGAAAAAGCATATTGTAGCATGGGAAAGAAGGCAGTATCTCGTGGCATTGATGACCCTACGGGCGAATATACAACAGCAGATTGATGATGACCTGAAAGCCGTTGCAAATCCCCTGGAAGTTTAAGCCAACTACTTGAATACAGGCTTTATCTGCGGGACATGAAGGCAAGCTCCTATGTTTTTGGGATGAGACGTTTATGCCGCCGGGTCCCGCATGACGCTTAAATGTAAATAAAATATGGGATCAACAATGATCAGTTTACGTTTCGGTACGCGGCACCAATCGGCGGGCCAACCTGTGAATATAAAGCGCCATAACCAAGGAAAGAAGTACAGCAATCGCAAAAAGATAGATGCCAATTTTAGGCGATGCGTCCAATGCGGCGCCGGACTTTGAGATCACCACGATGATGCCCACGACAAACACTTCCAGCATCGACCAACGCCCCAGAATTTCAAGCCATTTGAGGGCATACTTCCGTTGGTCGTCTGTAAATTCGCCGAACCAGAGCACCAGCAGTGAACAGAGTTTGGTAATCGGAAAAATGATGGAAAAGACCAGGATTATAAACCCCAGCATGTATTGCTGATGCCCGAACATACCGATCATCCCTGACCACAGCGAGTATTTGTCTTTCCAGAATACGAATTCCTTGATTGATATTACCGGCAGGCATTGTGAGGTAATCAGCAACCCCAGCAATAAAACCAGATAGACCGGAATATCCACCCGTTTTGGATATTGTTCCCGGAGAGAATTGTTTTTGCCCGCCATCACTTTTATCCACCTTATTCTGGAGACCCACCCGGCTCATTCACTTAATCTTACCACTCTAACGCGGAAATGAGACATCGTATCCGGCATTACGTAATAAATTCATACCCCAAACCAAACGTGAATTACTTTTGGGTGGTGGTACATTGCTAATGTCTATTGCTAATAGAGCATGATATGGCTATCGTGTGTTGAGGGGAATTTGACTTAAACGCTCGTGCAATAGCTTGAGACGGGCGAAATGTGGGGTTATATGATTTGGTTGGCGCATCGTTGTTTGCATCTGTTATCAGCTCGTGTCGGCAAGATTGATGTTTACGTCCAAACAATCAAAGGAGTGGTACTATGAAAGCACGTGTAGAGGCGAGGAATTTCTCATGAGCGATATGCCACACAATCATCAACATGATCGGGAAGAACACAAGAAAGAACATCAGCACCATGGCCCCGAGCAATCTATTCCCTACTGGAAGCGAGCGCACCGGGACTGGCGGTTTTGGATTGCGCTGTTGTTAATGCTCGCAGCAATGGTGGCCTATGTGATAACCGTTGATGAATCCTTCCGCTCCGCCGGACCGCCGAAATTAACCGTTCCCGCGTTGGGCGGGTAGAGGTTTTGGAGTAATGTGATGCAAGCCGTGGGCTTTACGACGGATGATCCGAAAGCGCTGGTGGACTTTGTAAAAGCCAAAAGCCTCACGTTTGCATGGGAGTTCGTATTCACAAAAAGTAACTGTGCCGTCAATAACGCGGTTAACCGAATCATCAAAGAACATGATCTTAACATGATTTATATTGCGGGACCCGGCCACCGCGGTCCGGCGCTGGTGGACCGTGCCCGCGAAAAAGATGCCAGCTATGGCCCGGGTGATTGATTTAACACAGCTTATTGGAGACTTTTATGGCGACTACCAAAACGGTTGATTTACTGACCATTGGGGCTGGGGGCGGGGCGACTGCGGCGGCTTTTCGGTTAGCCCGGGCCGGACGCGAGGTGGTAATGGTGGACACCAAGGGAGTAATGAGCGGCAATTGCCTTGCTGAGGGATGCGTGCCTTCAAAAGCCGTGCGGGAAATGGCGGTACACCTGAAACGCCATCAGCGTTTTCAGCAATATGGGATTCACGGGCCGGCCACCGCGGATTATGGCGGTATTGTTGCGCATAAGGATCATGTGCAGAATGCACGTTACGCCCAGCACGCCAAAAAACTCGCAGATGCACCACGGGTCGCTTTACTCAAAGGTCGGGCGCGGATTATAGATCCTCACACGGTGGTGGTGGAAACCGACCAAGGTGAAGATCGTTATGTTGCCCGCAATATTATTGTCGCCAGCGGTACAGAGGTGGTAGTTCCACGCATCCCCGGCAGTGAACATTGTATCACCAGTGATGATATTTATAAATTAAATTCTTCTTTGACCACATTGCCCCAGTCAATGGTAGTTGTTGGCGGGGGATATGTTGGGTTGGAAACGGCGAGTTTCTTCGCCGCGTTCGGCACCAGAATCACTCTTTTGGAGGGTAGCCAACGGCTTCTGCCGAGCATGGATAAAGGCCTCGTTGGCGAGTTGGCGCCTCTTCTGGATCCCGCTATGAAAATTCTGCTGCAGGTTAAGGTGCTGGCCGTTGAGAAAAGTGAAAATACACTCCGCGTGCGATTCCGCCATGAAGGGATGGACAAAATCATTGAGGCTCAACAGGTGCTGATGGCCGTTGGCCGTCATCCCGTGCTTCCGGAGGGCCTAAGTGCCTTGGGAGTTGAGATCAACCCTCATGGTTATCTGGTGGCCGGCGAGTCCATGCAGACGAATATCCCCCATATTTATTCCTGTGGCGATGTCAACGGCAGGGTGATGTTGTTCCATGCCGCCGCGCGCCAGTCGCTGGTGGCAGCGCACAACATTCTTGCAGGTGATGTTCCGCTTGACTACTTTGATGGCACGTCGGTGCCGACAACAGTTTTTACCTTGCCGGGCGCTGCTTATGTGGGCCTGACACCCGCTGCCGCGGCGCAACGTGGAATCCGCATATTGACCGGAGGTTATAAGTTTTCGGATGATTCCCGGGCCGAGATTTTTGGAGAAACGGAGGGCGGGATTAATCTCTTTTTTGATCCGGATACGCTGCGGCTTCTGGGTGGATGGGTGGTGGGAATCGACGCGGGCAATCTTATTGGCGAGATCGGCATGGCGGTGGCGGGACGCTTGACGGGCAGAGACCTGGCCCGTTTTGCCGACCAGCATCCCATGTCTTCGGAAGGAATTTCACGCGCGGCCAGGAGCCTGTTTTGATTATGAGGACACTGAGGTTGATTTGAAATATTTGGAAATATCAAAGTAAACTG
>JAJYGE010000474.1 GCA_021785155.1 Planctomycetota bacterium | reverse complement strand
ACGGGAATGGCGGCGAAATCGGCGGCATAAATGCCGGCGCTAAGAGGGGGACGCCCATCGCATGGCGATGGCGCTAAACTGGAATGACGGTGAACGCGCGGTGCAAGCACACGCGGCTAAATGGGGTTTTTGTGGGGCGCAGCACTTCTTATTCCCGCGCTACTACGGTGTCGTAAAGGCCGTAGTGGGTTAGGCCTTCGTGGCTTTCTATTCCCGTATAGCGCAGGGAGGAATCCTCGTATCGTCGAAATGCGAATACAGCATGGTTCATCTGCTCGGTGTTGAATACCCGGAGTCGGATGAGGAGATGAAAATCCCGTAGCCGTTGGGGGGGGGGCACCGAGATCAATGAGTCATTGGTAATAAGTGATGAATCAAACGGCCGGTGCGCGCGGTGTTGGGCCCGGTGGATTAAATTCACCGGGCTAACATATTTGGTGGGCGGGCGCGGGCGGTTAATTCTGGTGGGGGCGTGGGCGGCCGTCGTCGGGTGGCGGCGGCGGCGCTAAACAGGGCGCGCGGTGCAGGCATACGCGGCCAGGATCATGCGCGGGCCTAGTGACTTACGACTCCGGAATTTCCAGGGTTAACCCGTCGTATGCGACGCGCACATTGGTCGGCAGGGTGGCTTGAATATCATGGTGGCTGACATCATGGGATAGATGTGTGAAATACGCCCGCCGGGGTTTAAGATCGTCGATGATATCCAGGGCCTGCGAAAAAGACAGATGTGTGGGATGTGATTTTGGGCGCAGAGCATCAATAATAAGAGTATCAAGATTGCGCAGCATGGCGCGGGATGGCGCGGGTATCTCCGCGCAATCGGTGCAATAGGCGAAGTTTCCGATGCGAAAGCCCAATACAGAGATGCGTCCGTGCGGTAAAGCAATGGGATGCCAGATCGCACCAAAAAGTTCCAGCGGCCCGTTAATAATGTGTGGTTCCAGTTCCGGCCGGTATACGCCGACATCCGCTTGCTTTGTAAAGGCATAAGCAAAAGCCTGTTGCAGGGTGTGTATGGTGGTGGATGCTCCAAAAATCGGTAAGGGGTGGCCCAGGAGCGTGTTGTATCGGCGGACATCGTCAAGTCCGAATATATGATCGGCGTGGCCATGGGTAAATACCACCGCGTGAATCAGATCAATCTTGTTTGCGACCACCTGAAGCCGCAATTCCGGAGCGGTATCCACCAGTACGGATTTACCGCCATAAGAAACCAGAATGCTGCAACGCGTACGTTTATCATGCGGGTCAGGGCTGGAACAGACCGGACAGTGGCAACCAATCATCGGTACACCGGCGGAAGTGCCTGATCCCAACACGGTGATTCGCAAAATGGAATCATTTTTCATTAACATAAATTACGCGGCATCAATTTTTGAAGCAAGCTGGGAAGTTATGCCGATAATTAAATCGGTTAACCGTTGGCGGCGGCATTTGGGGTGCGCATCGGGTGATCGTATGCGTGGGGCGCGGCCCGTTTTACAACATGTGTTGTTGAAAGTCGCCGGTGTAAACGGTCCCGGAAAAATGGATCTTACGGAGTTGCTTGAATGACCATTGTGCCCTTTGAGATCATGAGTTTTCTGATTGTGGAAGACGATGTTGGGCGGTTGATGGCACTGGCGGAAGCCTTCACAGAATCTCGAATATATAACAATCTCGTGGGGCTGCCAACCGGCAAGGCGGCATTGGAATATCTTGGGGCCGGAACGCAGCATTCCGGAAAAACAGCCGCCGATGCGCTGATTTTCAGCAATGTCATGCCCGATATGTCGTGGCAGGAATTGGTAAGGACGATCCGTGAGAACGCTCTGTTTGAACATCTGCGACTGGTACTTATGACGGATCAATCTGTGAAGGAAGTCCTCACGGGTGATATGGGTACCGCGGTAGATTTGATTTTGCCCCGGGATATTCATTCTCATGAATTGCTAAGCGGACTGCGTAATATTCCGGGTTTCTGGTGCAGCTTTGTAAAGCCTCATCCCACCAGCCCCATCAAGCCGTCGGGCCGTAGTTTTAACATGGTGGCGGCAAATACTCCGGTGGCAACGGTTTAGAAGCGGCCTATTTGTCGCGCTATGGAAAGTCCCGCCAGGTAGCCCGTGGAAAAAGCCAATTGCAGATTATACCCACCGCTGGGGCCGGTGAGGTCCAGCACTTCACCCGCGAGAAAAAGCCGGGAATTGATCCGCGATTGCATGGTATTGGGATTTACTTCATCAAGCCGGACACCTCCGGCGGTGACCATAGCTTCCTTAAAGCCGCGTGTCGCATGGACGGTAAATTGCGACGCCTTGAGCCGCTCAATGAGTTTCTGAATTTGTGCCGCGCTCAGGTTGGCGCACGATTGGCGATCGTCAATATTTTCCAGTCGGCAGAACATATCGGCCAGACGTTGCGGAATGATATCCGCGAGCTTGGTCCGCACGAGTTTTTTGCCATCGGTGTCATGCCACGTTCGCAGCAGCAAGGCCAGCTCCGCCTGGCTTTTGTGTCTTACAAAGTCAATTTTTAGAATAATTTCAGGAAATTTTTCCAATAATTCCGCGACCATCTCGGAGATATTCAACACCACCGGTCCGGATAAGCCGAAGTGCGTAAACATCAGGTCATTGATACTGGGTTCGGGTTTTCCGGTGGTCAGGCGCGGCAACGGGCCGGGGGCCTGAATCCGAGCCATGACATCCGCCACTGCCAGGCCCTTGAGTTCGCTGATCCATGACTCTTTGCACAGCAGGGGCACAATGGCGGGGCGGGGCGTAATGATGCGGTGGCCAAGGTTTTGTGCGAAGCCGTATCCATCCCCGGTGGTACCCATGCGGGTATAGCTTTGGCCACCGACGGCAATAAGAAGTATCCGACTTGTAAAAGCCTGGCCGGTGGCGGCCTGTACAGTAAATGTGTCACAGGTTTTATCCCACCGCACATCCTGCGCAGCGCATGGCGCATGAATGTCCACACCGAGTTCCGTCATCCGCTGTACCATGGCGTTAACCACGGAACTGGCCTTATTGGAATCAGGGTAGATTTTACCGTCATGCTCCTCGTGCGTAGGCACGCCGCGACCGGCCAACCATTGGCGGAGGGCGGTGTTATCCCAGGTCCGCAGCGCGGGGGTAAGAAATCGGCCATTGCGGCCAAATTGGGCGATGAGGAAATGAATATCACCCGCATTGGTAACATTACACCGTCCGCCCCCGCATACCAGCACTTTGATGCCCGGCTGATGATTTTTTTCGAGTACCGCCATGCGGGGAATGGCTTTCCCGCCGGTGCGTGATTCTTCTCCGCAGGCAATAGCCGCCATCATGCCGGCCGCACCGGCTCCTAAAATGATGATGTCGTGGGTGGGAGAGTTAAGCGGTGTTGCAAGTTCCTGGTGCCGCTGACCGCCGTGGATTGTTGTGCTGTCGGTCATCGTATGCGGTCCCAGAAGCGTGTCCGGGTAATGGCAATCCCGGCCATTACCTGGACAGGCGGCTACGGATGTGGCGGCACTGCGCGCGGTAATTGATTGAATGCCTCACGCGATGCGACAAGATCCTCCGGGATGGCGGTAGGCTCGCCTTTGCGATTCACGCAGGCAATGGTACTTTCCGCGGTGGTCAGCAGCAGCCGCGACTGCCGATTGTAAAGTTCATAAGCGTGGTCAATGCGGGCACGTGTTTGCCGCTGAATTCGGGTAACGAGTTCCAGTTCATCGTCATAGCGGATGGGGCGTTTGAAATTCACGGTGATTCGGGCGACGACAAAAATAAAGCCACGGTCTTCCAGATCACGGTAGGTAACCCCCATCTGGCGCAACAGTTCAGTACGGCCCATTTCAAAATAGGGCAGATAATTGGAGTGGTGCAGATACCCCATGGGATCGCACTCCACATAGCGTACACGAAGAAATATGGTGTTTTGCGGATCCATAAGAAGTCTTCCCGTATATTGCCTCGACGGTGCGTTTATTCTATTCCCGCGAGGCGATTGCCCGGCTCATTGTAAAACAGGTTTCCCAGTTTATCGGGGTCCACCGCGCCCCGGAAGCGCTCCTGGCCATCCACGAGCACCACCGGCAGATTCCCGGCATACTTTTCCAGCAGTTCAGCATTTCCGGTGATGTCAATTTTTTCAATTACCACCGGAACGGATTTGGGTAAGGATAATTCAATGGCCCTGCAGGCCGTTTCGCAATCCGGGCAATCTGGTTTGAGATAAATTGTTACACGATGCATTTTTGTACTCCGCAATTCTATTCCGGACCACCTGACGACCCACAGGTGTTATCACGTCATTACTATACCGTCAATGGGCGTTGGCTGCCGGGAAAAGGCCTAGTGCTCTGTCACGCCTAAATATTAGGATTGATTGGCCGCAAACGCCCCAGCGGCAAGGAGCCAGCGGCGAAA
>JAJYGE010000057.1 GCA_021785155.1 Planctomycetota bacterium | reverse complement strand
CACCTTGAACCAAACCCGCTAATATCAATGCTTCGCTCAACTTGCGCATCTTGGGCAAGTTGACCCGCTAACTTGGACATCTAGGGCAAGTTGAAATTCGCAAAAGCCTCCTAACTCCTAACTCCTGAATGCTGGCCCCGCAGGGGCCTTCAAAACGACTTGGCCCACTTGGCCCCGTTGCCCCGGAATCCGCATTTGCTCCCTGCTGAGGCTGGAGGCCGAAATCTCCCGACACGTCGGGACAGGCCTTTTGCCGCAGGAGCCGGCTAATCGGGGCTCACCCGCTCACCTGATCACCTGCTCTGCGGCAGCAGCCGCCGCCCCGGCGCGGTACTGAAAACTGAAAACTGAAAACTGAAAAACTGGCTGTAACCTGTAACCTGTCACCTGTAACCTAAAACCTCGGCAGCCGCCGCCGCTGCGGCGCAGATACTGCCACAGGCCCCGCCAAACTTTATCGTGGAAATACATTTGATTTTGCTCTAGGGGTGGTTTAGTCTGTTTTAATTGTTAGGCTCGTTGTGAGCTTTGCGGGCCGGAAGGCCGTGAACGGTTACCGCATTTCGAAGTAACCGCCAGCATGGCAGTGAAGCATAGAAAGAGGAGAAAATGTGAAAAAGTTAACCAACATGTTTCGCACGGCGGATGGGGCTAACTACGGGCTTACGTTTATGCTGGTAACCAGCCTTTTTCTCCTGTGGGGCTTGTTCAGCGGCATGATTGATGTGCTCAACAAGCACTTTCAAGACTCGCTCCATGTGACCAAAGCACAATCCGCCCTGGTACAGGGATCGTGGTATGGAGCCTATTTTCTTTTGGCGCTGCCAGCCGGCTGGGTGGCACGAAAACTGGGATATCGCGGCGGCATTCTCGCCGGCTTGATTCTGGCACTCGTGGGTTCTCTTTTGTTTATTCCGGCCGTGCGGATTCATGCGTCGGAAGTGATCATGTTCGCCGCATTTTTAAGCGCTTTGTTTGTGGTGGGTGCTGGGATGACTTTTCTGGAAACTGTGGCTAATCCGTACACCACCGTATTAGGGCCGGTGGAATCGGCAGTTTCCCGGATCAACCTGGCCCAAAGCTGCAACGCGATCGGCTGGATGCTTGGCCCCATCGTTATCAGTTACTTTATTATGTCCAAGACCGCGGTTGCCGATACCAGCAACAGCGCCATCTATTTGCCGTATTTGATCCTGGCCGGTTTGGTGGCCATCTTGATTGTGGCATTTCTCATTACACCGGTTCCCGATCTTCACGCGCCACAGGAAGAACATGCGCCAACACGAAAAAACCAGCACCCCCGTCCCCTGATGAAGGAAAAGCATTTTGTTCTGGCGGTGGCTGCGCAATTCTTTTATGTGGCCGGGCAAACCGGGATATTCAGTTTCTTCATCAATTATGTCAAAGATGACCGATATTCGCCCGCACTGCCGCTGTGGCTGGCATCGCGGCTGCCGGCCACGATGAAGTTTTCCCATGCCAATCAGTGGCATATTACCGAGTATGGAGCTGGAATTATGTTATCCGTGGCCTTTGGCTGCTTTCTGGCGGGGCGTATTTCCGGCAGTGCGATTCTGCGATTTTCCAAGGCGCACATTACACTGGGCATTTACGGACTCATCAACGTGGTGATGATGTTGCTGGTTTATCTGAATCTCGGCTGGACCTCCATTATCGCCCTGATGCTAAGTTATTTTTTCATGTCCATTATGTACCCGACAATTTTCGCTTTGGGCATTCGCGGCCTAGGTGAAAAAACGAAACTTGCCGCCTCTTGGATAGTCATGTCCATTGTTGGAGGTGCCATTATGCCGATGTTCATGGGGTGGTTGGCGGATCAATATTCCATGCGGGTTGGATTTCTTATGCCGCTGGGGTGTTTTGTGGTTATTATGTTTTACGGATTCTTCTGGCAGCGGTTTTTCCGGCAGGACATGGACCCGGAGGAAATCTCAAATAGCACGGCATCCCCAAGCTAGCCGTGGAATTTATTCCGCGCCGTGCTGACCGGACGGCACGAAGTGCAGGTTCGCACCATTACTGTTGATTCTAATGGGATGGAAAAACGTAGATATAAACGGCGCTATACCCGCTTTGGCCGACATATTTTTGCCATCGGCTCCAACGAGCAGACCGCCCGACTCTGCGGCATCGCCGTTAACCGGGCAAAACTTTGGATTTATATTCTCGGCGGAGCCTTCTCCGGGATTGCCGGCGTACTGATGTTCTCCAATGAAAACGGAACCGGCGACCCCACAACGTCCAAAAACACGCCGCTTACGGCCATTGCGGCCGCCGTGATCGGCGGTGCCAGCCTCACCGGTGGACAGGGGTCAATCGTGGGAACCGTTATCGGGGTCATGTTCATCATGACCATTCGCAATGGCTGCGTGCAGATTAATCTATCCCATGGCGTGCAGAATATTGTCACCGGTTTGATTATCATCGTTGCGGTACTGGTGGATCGCCTGCGCAATCCAAAGAATAATTGATCGGCGGCAAAGCGGGCGATGGGACTCGAACCCACAACAGCCAGCTTGGAAGGCTGGCGCTCTGCCATTGAGCTACGCCCGCGAAAAAATCATGTTAAAAAGACTTATTTTCGATACATTTTAAAAAAGCCTTGGTTAATTGTTGACACAATTCTTGACACACTGGCAACAATTGGCAACAACAACATTTTTGCCAGCCATTGCGACTGACCGCCCTTGAAATCCAATGCTTTTGTAATTGTTTCCATAGTCAAGAATCTAGCAGGAGTGTTAAAAATGTCAAGAGCAGGTAGGCCGCCGGCCAATTATCGTGCGCCATGGGGAGAAATTATATCGGACTAAACCGCATGAATGATTCACGTTGACGAATTATTAAAACTGGGCAAAAGTTCACTGAACATGACAAAACGTTAGTTGTCAAAAAGTTCAGGGAGCCGACCCAGCAACAGACACCTGCTGCAAATTAGAAATTTGTCGGCGGTCAAGGTTGAAAAGATATTCTGCTGCTCTGATACAACCAGGAAGGCAGGTTCCCTGGGCCATCATTGTCATCAGGTATTTTATGGCTGCCTACACCATCTCCAATACCAGCATATTCCAATCCACGAAACCCTGATGACTCAACGGAGCGCCTGTATCGGGATCATAATATTCGTTCAATGATCCGCTGGTTGCGAGGTCCGATGCCAAAAGTCGCAGAGTTTTATCCGCCAGATTTGCCGCCTCTGCCTTATAGCCATAGTTCTTCAGGCCCTTCCACACAAAGTAATTGGCAATAATCCAGATCGGCCCCAGCCAATTGCTGGGATTGCCGCTGCGCGCCAGAGAATACATGGTCTCCTGCTTGGATAGTGAACGCACGCCATACGCGGCATGGAACGTCTGATCATTGAGATAATGGAGTTTTACCAGATCGGCAGCCTGCTGCGGCGTGGCCAGAGAACACCACATAGGCAGAAAGCCGGTGAACATCTGTATCCGTAACGGCAGACATTGCCACGACATCGGCATGCCCTCCGCTATGCCAGGAAGCAATTCCGCGCGACGATCCTTACATTGTACATCCACCGTATAGTAAAACCGATCGCGCGAATCCCAACAATATTGTTGCATCCGCCGCCCCTGTTCGTCCGCCTGCCGGGTTAAGTGTTTTTGATCTTGCGGACGATGGAGGCGACGGGCCAATTCCGCCGCTGCCCGCAGATCCTCATAATACAGGCTGTTAAGCAGCATATTGGCCGAGGAAAAGTAAGGGCGGCCAAAGGTGGTCGGGTCGTTGTCATCACCAATACCGACATCATCGCCCCATACGAGCAACCCGATTTTAGCCTGGTTTCCAAGTTCCCAGGAATCGTAAAAGTGCAGCAAATTTTCGAACTGGGGTGCCAGCCATTGCACATCCCCCGTCTGATCCGCCACCAGCAGCGCTAATTGACTAAAGACCGGCTTGGCCTGGTTATGAATATTCGGACACGTCTTTTTCAGGCACCCCAGCGGGTCGGGATTGGCCACATCAATCATGATGGCGATTCGTCCATCTTCCGATTGATGATCCAGAAAATTTAACAAACTTCCCTGAGCGTGGCGGCCAACTTGCTTCAGCAGATCATCATCACCCGTCAGGTGCGCCGTTTGAAAAAGCCCGCGACTGGTCCATAGCGTGTCCCAATCCCATAATTGCGTGGAATAAGCTTTCCCCGGCAGGCTGGGAGAAATGCTGGGATGTCGCAAAAGTCCCTGCGCCGGTCGCAACAGTTGCGGGGCCACCCGGTGGAAGTACGTCAGCAACTTTTCCGCTGCGGCTTTCCGAGCGACGGGAGATAGTATTGGTTTGCTATCCGGTGCCGTTGGGCCTGGAGGCAAACCGGCAGCTTGTGCGCCATTGCCGTTTACGCTGTCACCAAATGACGCAACAC
>JAJYGE010000137.1 GCA_021785155.1 Planctomycetota bacterium | reverse complement strand
TTCTCCAGAGTCGGCATAGCGCGGTTCCACCGCCAGCCACAGACAGACGCATGCCCATGCCCAACATAAATACATGGGTGAATCAATAGTAATAATCAAACTGCCTACCGCAAAAACCGGCACGCCCGCCGATAGTGCAATAACCATCAACCCCGCACGATCATCCCGAAACATGCGTCGCGCCAGGACAAAACTGGCCAATCCGCTGAAAAAAGCGAATATGATGGCTGGCGTGCGGATTATGGGCATTGTGGCATGTTGCCCGAACCAGTGCCCCACTGCGGTTGCGGCATAGATAATTCCCGCAATCCCCGGCCCCTTGGAATAATATCCCCAAGCCAAATGGCGGGACCAGAGCCAGTATTGGCTTTCATCTTCGGAAAGATCAAAGGGGCAATTGTGGTATAAAAACAGGAGATTGGAGAAAAAGCCGAGAACTAACAATCCCAATGCGGTACGAACGCACCAGGCTTTGCGTATCCATGCGTGCGTGGAAGTCGTCTGTGTTTCTTGTGTCATTGCGTTTCCTATACCCCCTCGGCACGATGGAGCAGACCGGCGATTGGAATAGCCCTTGCCCAAGGAGAACCAACCTTAAGTCTCGCGTAACTCTGTGGGGGAAGCAGTCGCTTGCCGACTAGAGTCTGAGCGGTTCCCAGTGATAATGGCCGCGGGTAAGAGCGCACGCTTCCCAGTAATAGAGCAAACACCTTATTAGCACCGTTGGCATAGGCATCAAACTCGCTTTTCGTACACCCCATGGCGTTTCCGAACCGGCCCCAAATGTTCAACGGAGTATCCTCCACCAACTGCTCGATTACCGCTTCACCCACAACACTACTGATTGGGGCACCTGCGTATAGCGCGATGCGGTGCCCCAGCCATTTAGCAGAAAATGACCGCCGGACTTCTACGGTCTTGTGGCCATGTAAGATAGAATCAGCAAAGCGGGGGCGCACGCTCATCAACAGATCGCTATCCTGCGAGGATCCATTTATCTCCAAGGAAGCGGCAAGTTTCGGGAGTTTCTCCATGACAGATTTCCACACCAGGTCGAACGATGCAGCGCAGTGCAGTTCATCATCGAACAAACGGTATTGCCTGCCACTTTTCTCCACGTCCCGGAATGCAAACGATGAGAAGAAAGCCTTTTTTTCCTCCCACAAACTCTCGGGCAGGGTAAAATGTATCCGCTGCGCGCTGGCGCGCACCTCCATAGCCATAAGGGCGAAAAAAAACTCGCCAACATTGGATCCCCATAGGCCCTTTTTTACCTTGAGGTGGCAAAACTTGGCGTTCAGCCCCTGCTTGATGACGGAACTGACTACCGGAACACCCTTGTGGTAGGCAACAAACCCGGAGCGTTGGCCGGACTGTATCCCTGCCCTTACAGTTTTGCCAATCCACCGATCTATCTTGGGATACATCTCTTCGCATTCAACCACCAGATTCTGAAGATCTCGCCAAAGATCTGTTTGCAGCTCAGCATCCTCGGCAGTCACCCATGAGATCGAGATATCCTGCGCAATATTGGCAAACAAAGAATTAGGCATGTTTATCCTTTTTTTCGGCCTTGTGGCCATGCGACGGTATTGTACCGCTTCACGACCATGGGCCAAAATGCTTCGACAACTGTAATGTCTGGTTCATGTATGGTGATGCTACGGAGGAAGATTTATTGGCGGCGGCATCCTTTTCCTCCTTAATGGCATCTTCAGACATACGATAGAAAGTAAGTTTTGCCATCTTCTCCTTATGGTTTAGGCTGACGTTTAAATCATGGCCACGCACTTCAAAGATCAGGGGCGTTCCCGTCTCACCATCTTTTCGCTCCAGTCCGAAGAACGGATGGACAAATCCGGCGTAATGAATGCGAATTTCGCCGATCGACTCGTCGATAGCGCGGCAATATACGGCAACGCCCCTCGGCACTGCGATCTTTTCATAAGAACGGATGATGTAAAAAGAACTAGCCTCAATCTGCAACCGTTGGTTATGGTCCGATGGTACGATATCCCAATAATCATTAGGCCGCAGGGCCTGTGAAGCAGACAGATCAATAGGGCTACGATTGTCCACTTCACGGCTGCGAAAAGCTACGGCATCTTTTCCCGCGACTAACACGTTCTCAAGGTTAACGTTAAGCATGCCATCGCTAGACATTCCGTTGGGGAGTAACACCTTTGAAATCGTCGCACCGTGTATTTCAGAGTCGTCCGGCTTTCCGATAAAGAACCGCAATTGAGTAAGCGAATCGCCCTCATGCACAATGATCGGAAATGTGATGGGCGTAACTTCCAAGAAGAGACAACCGTTTCCCTCCGTAAGCGCTGTTGGCGTGAATCCCTCGTAAAGTTGCGATCCATCGACAATAAGCCGGGCCAACACGTCCAGCCGCCCGATGGAGCTTTTCGCCGTTGATTGTCCATAAAAGTCAGCAGACTTAAATTCATTTGTGGTGCCGAGACGCTCTTTTAACCTAAATAAATACGTTTTACGCGATTCCAGCAAAAATCCATTGTTTTTAGAATTGCTGCCTAATGCTTTGGCAAGTCCATGAGTTTTTAAACTCTGCAGGTAGTTGCCCCCTGACGGTTTAACGGAGCCTTCGGTGAGCAAGTAGACTTCGCCGGTGACATGAAGATCAATCGAGGAGTGATCGCTTGCCTTGGAATCAAAATTTTCCAAGTGATTGCCATTAATCAAGTCGGTCACTTGTGCCCGGGATAAAACTCCCGGAATCCAACGATCCCATGGCGACATATTAACAATCCTTGAAATTAGACCCGTCCAATGACCACACGCGGCGGCGGCGAATAACGCGTGTGGGAGCATAGCCGGTGAGTGTTTGGATGTAAAGGCTGTTACGCTGCCTGTTGCGCTGCACTCACACGTGGCCGCTGTCCCACCAGCCTGTGATAGCCTGTTACATCACACTTGCCTTCAGTACTTCGCGCAGATGTTCCGCAGTTTGCGGTAAATGTATTGTTGCTTTTCCGAAGCCCTGCAATGCTCCCGCGGCTATCGCTTTTGCTTGTGCATCGGGCAGATTGCTTACCAGCATCAACGGCGGGCAATCGGGAATTTGCCGCAATTGTTTGATCAGTTCAATTCCGCTGGAACCATCGCGATCTAAAATGCGATTAATCAGCACAAGATGGTACCGGTTCATTTCCATGAGTTTTTGGGTTTCTTCCGGTGTGCCGGCGGCGTCCACGGTGGACGAAACAACATGTTGAATAAAATCATGGATGGCGGCGTGATCAAATCCACATTGCCCGACATCCAAAATACGCACATCCATTCATATACCTTTCAAAGCCTTACCGGAAAAAAAGTATAGCAGATTTGTCACGTTTTTTGGCATTTTCCAATTGATCAACCATTGGTGCTTGCCAAATCTTAACCGTTGATTTTGACTCTGTACCACCTTATGGCCTAAACTTGCGGACATGACAGCACTGCATACAGATATTCCATCGGCTACAAAAGAAAGCCCATTGAATCACAACCATCGCCTGATTGTGTGCGATCTTGACGGCACGCTGATCAATCGGGAGCACAAACTCAATAGCGCCGATATTGACGCTTTGGCACAAGCCCGTGCTGCGGGGTGCATAGTGAGCATCTGCACGGGTCGCAGTATTCGTGAGGCCCTCGATATTATCAAACCGTTGAATCTGGTGGGACCGGGCGTATTTATTACGGGAGCCGCCATTTGTGATCTGGCCACCGGCGCGACGTTGCACCGGCAAAGCATCGACCCGACAATAGTGCGAAATCTTATCGACTTTTTTGGCGATCTTGGCCACGCCGTGCTGCTGCTGGTGGATACCTCGGACAAACCAGGCCCGCGATATATCATGACCAGCCACGGCCCGATTCATGCGGCCTCGGAGGAATGGTTCATACGCAATAAAATGCCGACGCAAATTATGGATGATCCGGACGCACATATACTTTCAAACGTGTTGCGGCTTGGTATCGTTGTGGATTTACCACAAAGTGCCGACATCACAGCGCAGTTGACGAGCCAATTTGGATCCCATATCAATTTTCTCGCCTTACGCGCACCGGCGTTTGAGTGCCATGTCATTGAGGTTTTTGCCCAAGATGTTGATAAATGGACGGGCCTGCAGCGGCTGTGCAAGCTGCTGAATATCGACAGCAGACTTGCCGTACCCATTGGTGATGATGTCAATGATCTGCCGATGCTGCGAAACGCCACGTTGAGTTTCGCCATGGGAAACGCCGCCCCGGAAATTCAACGCGCCGCCAAACATGTCACACGACCACAAAGTCAGGCCGGCGTGGCCGCAGCCGTGCACCAAGTCCTTTCCGGAAAACTGCCGTAAGCAAGTATCCGTTGGTCGCGAGGTACCAGTATCAGGACAATCCAACCCGGCCTCGGTGGATAT
>JAJYGE010000505.1 GCA_021785155.1 Planctomycetota bacterium | reverse complement strand
GGGGACGGCAGGCCATGCAGTGCTTAAACTTTGGTTTCCGCGTTGGCGCAATATTATGCACCATCGGCTTTTGTACACTGGGATTCTTTTACTTGAGATTCAACGGTCCGGAACTTGCCGCCAGTCATGTCCTGGCCGCCATTGAAACCCATACCCCCGGTTGGGCGTCCATGGGGGTTGCGGGATTGGATATGCGACCGGCGGTGGCGGCGATCGTCGGATTGATTCTGGCCGTGCTGCTGAACCTGAGCACGGAATATTTCACAGGCACGGATCACGGACCCGTGCGGGGACTGGTTCAGGCCTGTGCCACCGGCCACGCCACTAACATTATTCAGGGTCTGGCCACCGGACTGGAAAGCAGTGTCGTCGCGATTGTCATTATTGCGGGCAGCATCCTTGCCAGTGTGCTGATCTTCTCGCACACCAATCCGATTTTTGTGGCTTATGGCGTGGCGATGTGCGGCATTGGTATGTTAAGCCTCACGGGTAATACCATCAGCATGGACGTGTTCGGGCCGGTTGCGGATAACGCCAATGGTATCGGTGAAATGGGTTATGACCGCCGGGAGTTGGGAGAGCAACGGTATCTCTCGGCGCGCGAAGTGTTGTCGGACCTGGATTCCACCGGCAACACCACGAAAGCCATCACCAAAGGCATCGCGATCGGCAGTGCGGTCATCGCGTCGGTAAGTTTGTTTGCATCGTTTATCACGATAATCGGTTCCGGAGGCCGATCCGACCATGCCCATTTAAGTCAGGCGGTATACCGCGGCGTATCGGGCATCATGAATCTGTCCGATCCACTTCTTTTTATTGGACTGCTTATTGGTGGAGCGGTTCCATTTTTATTCAGTGCCATGACGATTCGAGCCGTGGGCCGGGCGGCATTTTTGATCGTCCAGACCTGCCGTGAGCAATTCCGCGATAAGGAAATCTGGGCGGGGACAAAAAAACCGGATTACGGGAAGGTTGTGAATATCTGCACGTTGGAGGCGCAGAGGGAATTAATCGGGCCGGGCATGCTCGCTGTTTTAACGCCGGTGCTGGTGGGGTTTTCCCTTGGTGCCATGGCGCTGGCCGGATTTCTTGCCGGAGCCATACTTTCCGGTCAGCTTTTGGCGGTGTTTATGGCCAACGCCGGCGGAGCGTGGGACAACGCAAAGAAAGTCGTGGAATGTGAACCGCGGGATGAGGAGAAACAGACCGGCAAAGGCTCAGAGCGGCATAAGGCCAGTGTAACCGGAGATACCGTTGGCGATCCGTTGAAGGATACCGCGGGGCCCGCAATCAACCCACTAATTAAAGTCATGAACATGGTATCCCTTCTGATTATTCCGCTGGTACTGCCTTTTGACCGTGGATTGGTTCATCAGATTACCACCACGGTACCGGGATTCGCGGGCGTACGGATGTCCTATCAGACATGGATTCCATGGCTCGTCAGTGGCGTATGTGCTCTGGCACTGGCCTGGGCAATTTATCGATCCCGACATGAAGACTCTGCGCCGTGAAAGCATGTTGATTTCGCTTATACTTGGATTTGTACCCGCCGTTGCATGGCTTTGTGTCAATGCCATCCGCGGTTGGCGCATGGAGATAAAGATGAACCACGCCTTGCGTTCTCGAAGTACCGATGTGTTCATGCTTCTGGCCGCACTTACCCTGGCGACCGCCGCCGGGATTTGCCGGGCCGGTGAAACGCAGTATCTTGCCCAGGACACCTGGACTTTGGGGAATAATGTTGAAACATGGAACCAGGGATTTGTTGAAAATAAATCATGGGTAAGAAACGATTCCACGCCGGCGCAAATCAGCTTGTTGGATTTTTCCGGACGACTGCGGCTTGCCGATACCGGGCGTTACAGCCCGACGGTAGCTTACGTTTCAACTTATAACGTATGCGGCTATTAATGAGACATCTAATCCACATGATTGCCTCATAAATCAGCACTTTCTCGCATCTTTCACTTCTCATAATGTATCATCAGACGCCGCGTTGAGTATATATCGGCTTGGGTACCAGCAGTGCGTTGTTGCCACGGCAGCTTAACGATCAATCCATGTCGTTGGGCATGCCGGTTGGACAATTCGGCAAATGGGGCGTGGGTATCGCGATCGGTGCTGGTTATGCCGGGAACAGTCCGTATAACGATCCCAGAAATCTGCAACCGGTGGCGCAAATTGCCAATGCGGCTTATGTCATGATAACTCTCCATGCGACATTTTAAGGAATACAACAGTGACCGATATGGTGCATGTTCGTATGTGCCTCATTGCCTGGTGCGTCAACGGCGCGGTGTGGCTCGCGGGCGGTACCGGCTCAAGCATTATAGGGCGTCCAAAGCGGGTTACGCGGTCATCCAATACTATGTCTGATGACCGCGCTTGCGTGGATGCCTGAGGTTCAAAGATGGCCGTCGTGGCTACTGTTGTGTTTCAATAGAAATGTCACGTCTCTGGCTGGTTAAACTATACTGATCGGATGGAAAAACTTTTAATGAATCGGTGTGAACGGCGTCGGCATGGCATACAAAGGCAGAATGCTGACTTGGCGAGCGGTGCCCAAGCGTCCCGCCCAGGCACCGGACAACACGCCGAAAGTTCGGCGTAAAAAGCCGCGCCGTCCGCGACCGAATCACCCGTGGCGGCGCGGCATGGAAAAAGGGGTTCCCGGCGGCTGAAGGACGGGGCGACATTTCAATACTGTCCGGAAAAATGCTAACAGGAAACCCATACGTTCTTAACACAATCTTAAAGTTGCGCATTGGCGCGAAATCTGGTTTACTGTGCCGCATGAGTCGACGGGATTCCCAATATGACTTGCTCGAGTATCCGGCGTTGCTGGCGGCGGTGAAACAGGTGGATGATCCGCGTCTGGGCCAGTTGGCCGGGCGTAAGGAATTGCGACACCTGCAAGAGACCCTGGCGCGGTTATCGTTGCCGGCCAGCCACGGCAACCGGGTGTTGGAAACGCAGCACGTTTTAATATTCCATCTGCTGGGCTTCTACCATCCGATGCTGCGCAGTCTGCGGACGTTTGATCTGGCCAGCCAGAACCAGCATATCCACAAGGTGGTGGGTCGATCGCGGGTCTGCCGCAGCACGCACAGTGATTTTTTAGCGGCCGTCGATCCGGCCACGCTGTGGCCGGTGATCCGGGCGTTGCGGAAGAAAATTCCGGCGGCGCCGAAGCGGCAGGGCGATGAAGACATTGAGACCCTGCTGGAACATGTGGTGGCTTATGACGGCTCCTATCTGGAAGTTCCGGTGACGGTGGCCTGGGCCATGCAGACGTCGTATCCGGCGGGGGCTGCCCGGAAGAAAGATTCCTCCGGGACGGGGAAGTCTGGCGACCGGAAGCCACGTAAGCGGATCGCCCGTATCCGGCTGAATCTGCACTGGGCCGTGCGGCGTGGGGTGCCGGAGGGCGTGAGCCTGGACGGAGCCAAGGGGTCGGAATCCGACGCCATCATCAAGGCTTTGGAACCCGATGTGATCTATGTCCTGGATCGCGGCATCTTCAGCTTTAAGTGTTTGGAAGAATTGTCGAAGCATCATTCCCATTACGTGGCCCGGCTCAAGGCGAATATCGCCTTGACGACCGAGCGGGAACGTCCCCTGACGGCGGCCGATGCCGCCCACGGCGTGGTCTCGGATCGCACGGGCTATTTTCCAGGTTCCCGGAATCACAAGGCCCCGGCGTTGCTGGTGCGGGAAATCGTCCTGATGGACCCCACCCGTCCGGGCCGCCCCATTCGTTTAATCACGGATTTATTAGAACTGCCAGCCCATATCATCGGCCTGCTGTACCAGCAACGCTGGCCGATCGAATTGTTTTTCCGCTGGCTGAAGGTGCATAATCATTTTGCCCACTGGGTCACGCACAGCCGGGAGGGAGCGCATTTTGTATTCTATATCATGGCCATGGCCCTGCTGCTGCATACGTTGCTGCGCGGGCGGCCCCCCGATAAATACGATGTCTTGTTTTACCAGATGGCCTTCCTGGAGGGCCAAGTTGACCCCGGCATGGTGGCGGGGCTGGCTCGTTTGGAGTGGGAGAAAGAACTGGCACGCCAAAGGTATGCCAGGAAAAAAGCTCTAAAATAAATAGCCTAAGCGGCTCCGGGGAGTTTTTTTGGCTTTTCCGACCGCGCCGCTGCTGCATGCGCCGAATTAACCGACACGCTGCCGCAGCTCTCCCCCGGTCCTCACTGCATATCCCGGCCCGAAAAAAAATCTCGAAAATCCTTTAGATTTGTGAATTTTCCGGACAGTATTGGGCGACACTTCTATTGAAACGAGTACCCGTGACATTTCTATTGAAACAGTACAAGTTTCGGCCCGGCGCTTTCAAGAATACGGAATTTCTGATACAAATTTATAAGTTTTTCCCCGATGGTGGTGTAAAAGGTTTTTAAGCCAT
>JAJYGE010000055.1 GCA_021785155.1 Planctomycetota bacterium | reverse complement strand
CCGAACAAATCTGTAAATGCACTGAAGGTTCCAACCGTACTGCGTTTCCCACCCCTTCCAACCGTGCTTCCGCGGTTGGGTGTTCACGGGCATCGGTTAAAAATAAAATTCGTCGGCAGCCGCGCTGAATTAAATGGCACCCCGCTAGAAAGCCCCCCAGTTCATTATCACTTCCGACCACATCAAATCGGCTTCGATCATGGAGCTTGTGTAAATCCCGATCCAGCAGCACCAACGGCAACTTGCGGGCCACACACTGACCCGCAATGAATTCATTAATTTCAGCACACTGTGACTGCACCGGCAGGGGCAAATAAAGCAAGCCACGCAAATCATTCTGCCACAATGGCTCAAGCGCCGCCTGGGCCTCCTGCACGGACGTGTTTTCCATTACCTCATGAAATAAAATCTGCCATTCCCGCTTCTGTGCTTCCCGCAACAACGACTGATGCACGGTGGCAAAAATACTTCCCGGCTCCAAAGGTGGAAACAGCAACCCGATGCTGGCGAACTTGGATTGCTTAGGCCCTTCTACGTAACTGCCTGAACCGCGCCGCCGCCTGACCACGCCCAATGCCTGCAAATCGCGCAACGCGCGGATCACTGTAATGCGTGAAACCTTAAATTGTTCAACCAATTCCGTTTCAGTGGGAAGCTTGCCACCGGATGGATATTCTCCACGCCGAATCGACCTTAGCAGCGCATCATACACTGCCCCATATTTCGGCTGAACGGGGCGCTGCCGTACACTGGTCGGAACGGCGGACGCTGGTTTCTTAGGGTATCGAGACATACGCTATCCAAAAAATCGGCTCAATCGCCTAGCCGCATGTCCCTATTGTCATCAGCCTTAACGGATAATCAAGTGCAAACTCATTGGCCCTGACCAGACGCGATCAAATGCTCTCCGGCAATTTCAGCAATGTCCGGAAATTGCATCGGCGGCGGTATAACAATAGAAAATGGAAAATGGCCGATTGAAACGGGATGTTTAAAACATGATACAACACGCGAAAATCCCAGTGGATAAGCAGCCTTTTGACCTTTTGGCCACGGCTCATATCAATTGGGTTTACGGCCTGGCACGCCGCCAACTCAGTGACGCCAATTTAGCGGATGATGCCACGCAAGCCGTTTTCATCGCATTGTGGAGAAAATATAAGCGATTGGCCAGGAATAACCGGCCCATTGGAGGATGGTTGCTGCGGGCAACGCATTATGCCTCCAGGAATATCCAGAAGGGCGAACGACGCCGAAAAAATCGCGAACGAAAGGCGGCGGCAATGCGAAGTGAAAAAGTGCAATCCGTTGCCGAAGCGGCGGAGGACTCCAATGCCCTACAACTTCTGGCACTGGATGCCGCCATGCAAAGGCTTTCCACCGGTGATCGTGATATGATCGTGGCACGATTCTTCCAAAGCCAATCCGCCCGGCAAATGGCTCAAGCATTCAATATTTCCGAAGCGGCAGCGGAAAAGCGCATTACCCGGGCGGTGATAAAATTGCGCGGAATCATGGCTCATAAAAATATCGCCATGGACAGCACCGCATTGGCCGCGTTGCTTTCCAGCGGCGCGGGAACGGCACCAAACGGATTATTGGCAAAAGTATTGCAAGGTGTTACTGGCAAAGCACCGATAAGCCTGACCGCAGCCCATGCCGTACGCAGCATCGCCTTTCACACCGCCCACATCCCGGCCATCGTCGGGGCTGCGGCTGTCGCACTGGCTGTCGGCGTTGTGGCAGTTGTGCCGATTGCGATCAAAGTCCGGCAGGCTCCGGCAAAGCCAGTTCCAGCGGAAATTGCCCCATCGCGGCAGGTGACAGCCGCCAATTCCACCGCCGCACAATCCGGTGTGCTCACCTGCGTGGCCTATGAAATGCTGGTTCAGCGTGACTTCGCATGGGCAATAAAAACCGGTGGAAAATTATTATCCGGCAAGCCCGGCGGTGTAAAGGCTTATGACATTTCCGCCCGCGTGGTGCGGGCATTGGCGAGGGCAATGATCGGTCGCCGGGCGGTTCTTCTTGGCACTGATTTGCACTGGATTTCGACGGCGGCGCGCATCCGTCCATGGCCGATAGTTCCGCTTTACTTGCGCCATACTTTCTATTTGGCAGGCTCCGGCGACGGATTTATTGCAAACACTTCCCTTAAATTGAACTCGCCAAGTGTGCGAACGTATTCCAAGTTTGCCCGCGTACCGGTAAGCTTCCTCGCAGGCTCGAAAATTTCAGCATCATTTGTCCGAAAACCAAACAACGTGCCCATCCCATACGATTATCAAAACACATTAAATATCCATCCCGGTCACGCTGTGGTGCTGCTGAAACATGTATATGATTTTCAGGGAAAACAATGCTACAGCGCGGTCGTTTTTGATGTTGAGAAATACCCGTACCATGAGTTTAATACCGTCGGCGCGATCAGTGGCGTCCGGCGATATATCCGTGTCGGCCCGGCGGGGCTGAAACACATAGCCGAAGTTGCCACCGCATGGAATCGCTATGCCATGGCTCACCCGCCAAAACCAGTGGCCGAGGCAGCACGCTGGACAAAATCGCTTCCGGGCGGTGCGGTTGTAACGCTCCAGAGAATCTCCACAGGCAGATGGCCGCTGTGCCCATGGACACCTGTTGGGGCACCAGCTAGCGTATTTTTGTCTGAGATATCTTCGAGCAACGCTCCGAGCCACCTTGGTACCGGTCATGTGTCAGGGCTGCTGAAGCTTGAGCTTCCAACTGGCGAAACTGGCCCCCCTCCTGGCGCTCGAACGCTACCAAAAAACTTGCTTCAGTACACATGGGCGGGCATCCGCAGGCAGAAAAATACCTGCTCGGTCGGGCTGGATTCAGGGCCATGGAAGATTATTGGAACCGCAAAGCCCACCCTCAATCCGGATCCGAAATGGTATTTTTCATACAAGGGATACCAGTTTGACCCATACGCCCTCACTTGCCAGCCCGCCGATCCTGTCGGCCACATGCCAAGCGAAATATACATGAATCTTTGGACATCCAGCATAAGTACGCCGAACTTAGCCGATCAGGCCATTGCGGTGGGAGCGGTAAACAGACAGGGCCAATTGGTGCCTCCGCATCCGGGACGTACGCCGTATTACTACGGGTTTGCACGATTTCAGACTTCCCGCGCCCACGCGATGTACGAATACTCATTCGGCGAAACCATCCCAATATCACCCAGTAACGTAAAGCGTTACGTCTGGATCACGCGCCCGCGGTATTGGGTGACATTTCGTGGCTTTGCGTTACAGCCTTCGCCGTTGCCCAGCACCGTGTTTGCATTGCAACAGCAGCAGGTCCGCGCCGTCGCGATACGGCCTACCGGCACAGCAAAACCAATCGCGAGCGTCGCGGCAAACCAAACCACACCCGCCGGCCTGATGGTACTTCTGGGCCGGGCGATGCGCGGCGGTAATCCCCTGGCTCAGCAGAGACTGATATACGCGCAGACCTCCACCGAGCGGCATTTGCTTGCTGTGGGGTCCACTCTTGATGCGGCCCGTGAGGCGGCCCGAAATGTATACGGCCTGTGGGGGGTGGCGAAAAAGCGATTCGGTGTTGCCCAAATGCAAGCGGCGGGTTTAGGCGAATTTGTTAACAATCCCCCTTCCGTAGTTCATTTGCCAAAACATTGGAAAATTAAGGGCGCATACGCTACGCCTCTGCTGCCGTTGCCGCGCGGGGTGAGTTGGCCCACAAAAGGCCAGCCGATGTATTCTTTGATTAAGAAAAATGGCTTATGGTATCTGGATTTTAGCCTGACCAAAGCACAAATTGCTCAATTCAATAAAGGGATGCAGCGCAGCTTGGAATTCCCCTCACGCAATGCCAAAGCATATCACGCCGTCATGCGGCAACTGCAAGCAGGAAAAATCAAAGACGCCTACGCCCTACGCGACGCACTTGCTGCGGCGCTGAAAAAATATTCCACACCCCGCAAATAATCGGCACCACATTTTCGGGGCGGCCTTTGTCGGGCTTAACATGTCGATGTGGCGTTCGACCACGTCAAAAGCGGGGCGCGACGTCATTTGCGCCATCCTTGGTCAGCAGGGATAGCCACACCCCCTTTACCAACGGTTGTCGGCCGGAAAATTTACCCGTATATTTATTTTTCAGTTGTGTAACTTTTTGGCGGCGGAGTAACAATAATGATCTTTTCCAAACGGCTCGCGATTTCCCTAACACCAATTTCTTTGGCCATGCGATGCACTGCTGCCAGCCTGATGCTGGTGGCTGCAGGCACTTTAGCCTCCTGCACACAAGGCGGAGCTACGTCCGCAGAGCTGGACGCCGCAGCATCTCCAGCGCATCTGCAAACACAATTGCGAGCCAATCCGCTGGCGATTAATTCGATTCATCCGCGATTGAGCTGGGTATTACCCTGGAAAGGTCGGGGGCAATTCC
>JAJYGE010000227.1 GCA_021785155.1 Planctomycetota bacterium | reverse complement strand
CCGGAAGTGTTCAAGGTCAAAGGGAATATAGGGCAAAAGGTCGATTTTGTTGAGAATCAGCAGATCAGCCGATACAACAAGGTTGGGGTGCTTCGCCGCTTTGTCATCGCCTTCGCTGACACTGAATATACCAATTTTACAGTTCTGACCGAGATTAAATGAGACCGGGCAGATCAGATTGCCAACATTTTCGATAATAAGCAGATCAAGATCGGCAAGTTTGAGCTTATCCATGGCATGGCGTATCTGATTGGCATCAAGGTGGCATCCGCTTCCGGTATTGACCTGTACGATATGCTTTGAATGTTTGGCCAGGCGATCTCCATCGCGGCAGGTTGCCGGATCACCGACGATCACACCGATGTCCAAAACGCCCTTGAGTTGACGGAGCGTAAGCTCCAACAGGGCGGTTTTTCCCGCGCCGGGCGCACCGATTAAATCCACCACAAATACGCCGGCCTCTTGAAATAAGCGCTGATTCTGAAGGGCCATTTCATCGTTGAGCTTAAGAACATTTTCAACAATTGGAACTTTGGTGCTCATGGTTAACTCCTTTTTTGAAGGTTCTGCCGCGTCCATGGACACAAGCCGTGGACTTTCGCATAGGATGTTTTACCGGACAGTCCACTTCGATGGAATCCAACTGAAATTCATCGCCGCCCATAATATCAGCCTTCGTGAAACCGCATACGCAATGCTCATCAACCATCAAAGGTTCCCAACATCGCCCGCAGGCCACGCATCGTAAGCGCCAGGGCGGAGTTATCATTTTCAGTTGTGCCGTGGGCCAGCCCGCTTCCGAGCGGGCGATATTCCACGCCATCTCCATGGCCTCCGACACCACGCCGTGCATGGGGCCGATACGCACGGTGGCCCGGATCAGTTTTCCATCTGTCGGCATGTGCCGCCGGATTAACGCAATCAACGATTCCGCAATCGAAACTTCATGCATGATTCAACTCCAGTAAGAATCCATGGCGGCGTCAGACTTATTCCATCCCTGAAGAATGCGGATGTAGTTGCCGCGTTCAAATAATTCCGGTTCCGGCGAACGCGCCAGGCTCATGGATCCTTTCATTTGCTTCAGGGAAAGATATTCATTGGCGCGCATCCATTCCTCCATGGCATTGCGGAGAATGGCCAGATGATCGGGGCCATATTCCAGAAGCGCCGAAACAATTTGCACGGCATCAGCACCGACCATAATACATTTGACCGCATCACGGGCATTTTGAACGCCGCCGGTAATCGCCAACTGACAATCCACCTGCCCGCTGATTGCCGCCGTCCAGCGCAGGCGTGGCAAGAGTTCGTCGGATGTGGAGAGCTTGAGTTCCCGTTTTACGGTCAGGTTTTCAATATCAACATCCGCCTGATAAAAGCGGTTAAAGATCACCACGCTGCCGGCACCGGCTTTGGCCGCCTGGGCAACAAAGTGTACCGGCGAGGTATAAAACGGCGAGAGCTTCACCGCCAGAGGCAGGCGTACCGCTTTTCGCACATCCTGTATGACCGCCAGCGATTCGCGTTCAATATCCGCGGAATCACGAAACGCCGAGAGCGCTAAATCGTAAAGATTCAATTCAATGCCATCAGCACCGGCCTGCGCAAGCAACTTGGCGTATGATGTCCATCCACCGAGTGTGCGTCCGTTGAGGGATGCAATCACCGGCACCCGCACCGCGGCCTTTATTTTTTGCAACTGCTTGAGATAGGCATCCGGTCCAAGGCGGAAATTGTATGGCGTGGTAAGATAACCGGACGCTTCGCTGGAACTGTCCTGCCCCTGGGAGATCGTCCAGTCAACATACATTTCCTCCTGCACCAATTGCTCTTCAAATATTGAGTGCATGATGATCATCGGAGCGCCGGCATCTTCCAGACGGCGGACAGTGTCCATATCATCCACCATTGGCGATGCGCCGGGTATCAGCGGATGCGGAAGATCAAAACCCATATAATTCGTGGACATATCCATAACATTATTCTCCTTTCGCCGCCGGGGCACTGGTATCCGCCTGCGCGGGCGGTTTGACCTCCGGAAAAGCAATGCCGGCCAAATGCGTATAAAGTTCCAGACGTTCCGTGGTATTGCGCACCGACGCATCGGAAAGAACACGGAATCTTTCAGGATTGATTTTTTCAATCATGGAAAACCGCGTTTCATTGCGCAGATAATTGCGCACATCGGCGCGGGGTGCCGGGCCGTCAATTTGTAATGGCGGTTTGCCCTGCACGATTAATCGCGGATCATAGTGATAGAGCGGCCACACGCCGCTGTCCACCGCAAGTTTTTGCTGGTTCAGGCCGAACTTGAGATCATATCCATGAGCGATGCAGTGGCTGTATGCGATAATCAGAGATGGGCCGTGATAACTGGCGGCTTCACTGAACACGCGGACGGTATGATTGTCATTGGCCGCAAAGGCGACGCTGGCGACATACGCATGGCGATAACTCATGGCCATCAGGCCGAGGTCCTTTTTCTGGGTGCTTTTGCCCGCGGCGGCGAATTTGGCCACTGCGCCAATGGGCGTACTCTTGGAACTCTGGCCACCGGTATTGGAGTAGACTTCGGTATCCAGTACAAGCACATTGACATCGAATGGCAGGCTTAACACATGATCCAACCCGCCAAAATCAATGTCATACGCCCATCCGTCACCGCCGATGATCCAGACACTCTTGCGCACCAGATAATCCGCCATCTGATGGAGAAGTGCGGCTTGCGGGTCCGTTGATCGCGTCAGAATCTTGCGGAGTTCCAGCACGCGGTTGCGTTGATCGGCAATGCCTTTTTCGGAACTCTGGTCGGCTTCCAATAGCGCCGCGGCCAGGGTGTCACCGGTCAGGCCGGAGAGATTTCGGACCAGCCGTTGTGCGTGCTGGATATGCTGATCCAGGCCCACACGAATGCCCAGACCAAATTCGGCGTTGTCTTCAAAAAGGGAGTTGTTCCAGGCGGGACCACGTCCGGCACGATCCGTGGTGTAGGGCGTTGTGGGAAGATTTCCGCCGTAGATCGAAGAACATCCTGTGGCATTGGCGATAATCAGCCGATCTCCCAAAAGCTGTGTGAGCAATTTGAGATAAGGCGTTTCACCGCAGCCGGCGCAGGCCCCGCTGAATTCAAAGAGAGGCAGCATAAACTGGCTGGCTTTGGCATCGAGGCGGGTGATGCGGGCGCGATCCAGTTCCGGAATCTTAAGAAAGAAATCAAAATTGGCACGTTCCGGCTCCCGGATTGCGGCCTGTGGTGTCATGTTGATGGCTTTATGTTTCGGGTTGGTTTTGTCCTTGGCGGGGCAGACTTCAACACACAGTCCGCATCCGGTGCAGTCTTCAGGGGCGACCTGCAGCGTGTAGGACATGCCTTTGAAATCCGGCGCTTTGTAAGCCATGCTGCGGAATGTTTCCGGAGCGCCGGCCAGGGATGTTGAATCGTAAACTTTGGCGCGAATCGCCGCATGGGGGCAGACAAATGAGCATTTGTTGCATTGAATGCAGAATTGTTGATCCCAGAGGGGAATCTCCAGCGCGATGTTGCGCTTTTCCCATTTCGTGGTGCCGGTGGGCCAGGTACCATCGACGGGAAACGCGCTGACCGGCAGCAGGTCTCCCTTACCGGCCATCATGACGGCCTGCACGCGCTTGGTGAACTCCGGCATGTTCTCCTGCACAAAACTGCCCTGATGATATGTGGATGTCGCTTGCGCGGGAACGGCTATTTCATGGAGATTGGCCAACGTCTGATCGACCGCATCAAAATTGCGCCGCACCACTTCTTCACCGCGCTTGGCATAGGTTTTTTTGATCGCCTTTTTAATGGCCTCAATGGCGACATCGCGCGGCAATACGCCGGATATGGCGAAAAAGGCGGTCTGCATGATGGTATTAATTCGTCGGCCCATGCCGGTATTTTGTGCCACGGTGTTGGCGTCAATGGCGAAAAAACGAATTTTGCGATCAATAATCACCTGCTGAATTTCCAGCGGAAGATGATTCCACACCTGTTCCCGCGGCAGCGAAACATTGAGCAAAAACACAGCGCCGGGGGCGGCGGTTTCCAGAATGTCCATGCGGTCCAAAAACTCAAACTGGTGGCAGGCGATGAAATTGGCCTTGCGGATCAGATAGGGCGAATGAATAGGCTCTTGGCCGAACCGCAAATGCGAGACGGTCATGGCACCGGACTTTTTGGAGTCGTAAACAAAATAGCCCTGGGCGTGCAGATCGGTCTGATCGCCGATAATTTTGATTGAATTCTTGTTGGCTCCGACCGTTCCGTCCGCGCCGAGGCCGAAAAACATCGCGCGGACAACATCCTTGCTTTCAATGTCAAAGTTATCATCCACCGGCAGCGACAGCCGGGTAACATCGTCGTTGATGCCGACGGTGAACCGGGGTTTGGGGGTGGGTTTATCAAGTTCATCGAAAATCGCCTTGACCATCGCGGGCGTAAATTCCTTGCTGGACAGGCCATAACGTCCACCGATCACCAGAGGCATTTCTCCCATCGGCAATACGCCGGCCATTGCGGCTTGTGCCAGGGAAGTGATCACATCCTGATACAGTGGTTCGCCGGCGGCTCCCGGCTCCTTGCAGCGATCCATCACGGCAATCTTCCGCACTGTGGAGGGAATGGCATTCACCAGCATATCCGCGGCAAAGGGGCGATACATGCGCACGATCACGCAGCCGATCCGCTGACCATCCGAAGCCAGATGGCGTATGGTCTCACAGGTGGTTTCGGCACCGGATCCCATGATGATAATGATGCGCTGGGCCTGCGGATGGCCGCGATATTCATAAGGCTGATAATTCCGGCCCGTCAGCGCGCCAAATCGGCGCATCTCTTCGCTGAGAATTCCGGGCAAAGCATCATAAAAGGAATTGGGGGCTTCGCGGGCCTGAAAAAAGGTGTCGGGATTCTGCGCTGTTCCGCGCAACACCGGCGCATCGGGCGTCAGGCCACGCTTGCGATGCGCGGCCAGAGATTCCACTGGAATCAGAGAATGCAGTTGCTCATCACTGAGCAAGTCAATGCTGTTAAGTTCATGGGAGGTGCGAAAGCCGTCAAAGAAATGGAGGAACGGGATGCGGCTGCGCAGCGTGGCGGCCATGGCAATGGCGGCCTGATCATGGGCTTCCTGTACATTCATGGATGCCAGCATGGCAAAGCCGGTCTGCCGACAGGCCATGACATCGGAATGATCACCAAAGATGGACAAGGCATGGGTGGCCAGGGAGCGGGCCGCGACATGCATGACAAAGCTGGTAAGTTCGCCGGCGATTTTATACATGTTGGGAATCATCAGCAGCAGGCCTTGCGAAGATGTGGCCGTGGTACACAGTGAACCGGCCTGCAGCGCGCCATGGACTGATCCGACGGCTCCACCCTCGCTTTGCATTTCCACAATCTGCGGCACGCCGCCCCAGATGTTTTTCTGCCCGCGTGATGCCCAGTCATCAAAGAATTCGCTGATGGGACTGGCGGGTGTAATCGGAAAAATAAAGGCCGTTTCACTGGTGCGGTATGCCACACTGGCCGCAGCTTCGTTTCCATCCACAGTTGTATGTTTGTTGGTAGTCATAAATACGATCCTTTCATTTTTGTTGGCACATGGTTTGGAGACGTGCGTCTTGTTCTCCATCGTTCAACGCCTGATCCGCACTGCCGGGGCGGCGCGCCAGATGATACATGAGGTGCCGGGCCAGACGCTCCACGGTGGCGGCGATCCGGTCACTTAGCCGGTTGTCCATTTCCAGCGATTCACAGCCGACTTCCGCCACCCACGCCGCCGGGCAGGCCCCGAAAGCCGAGCCTGCCATCGACAATAGCGATGTCGGCGAGAAATGATGCCCCATGGTCATGCGCACCGCATCCGGCTCAACGCGCGTTATGCGAACGCGTCCCGGTTTTACCGCAACACTGGCGTCCACAAAAAGCACTTTCCTGGCTTCGGAGATGTCCGCCGCCAGTTCCGGCATCAGTTGCGGGCAGGCGATCAGGCGCACAGCGGTGGTGCGCTTTTGGGCCAGCAGCGCATCGAGTTGTTCGATCAGTGCCGGCCCGGCCCCGTCGTCGGCGCGCATGGAATTGCCGTAGCCGATAATCAGAATGTCAGGGCCGGATACGGAAATGTCAGTTTCTCTGCAAAACATTGCACACCTCGCCGCCGGGTTGGCAAAGCTCAATTCGTATGGGCATCTGACCCAGCGCATGGGTGGAGCAGCTCAGGCACGGATCAAAGCATCGGATCACGGCCTCCACGCGATTGAGCATGCCTTCCTTGAGTTTTTTGCCGTCCACAAATCTTTCAGCAACCTGCCGCACGCCCCGATTCATTGCCAGATTGTTGTGACCGGTGGCAATGATCAGATTGGCCCAGCGAATAAGTCCATTGTCATCAATCTTATAATGATGAATCAGCGTGCCGCGCGGTGCCTCGGAAATACCCACACCCTCCAGGCGGTTGGGCCTGGCTCTGGAGCGCACATGGGTATCAAGAATTCCCGGATATTCCAGCAGCCGCTGGATCATTTCAATTCCGTACATGATCTCGATAAGTCTGGCCCAGTGGTAGTGGAAGCTGCTTTGTGGCGCTCTGCCCAGGCGGGAACGGAATATCCCCAGCTCACGATCCGCCCGCACCGTACCACAACGTTCGGCCACAATCAGGCGTGCCAGCGGTCCGACGCGGTATATTCCCTCGGGATAGCCGCGGGCTTTGAAGTACGGGAACTTGAGGTACGAATAATTTTCCACGGCTTCTCCGATGATGGAGCCATAGTGATGGCTATCGGTTAGTTCAGCCACAGGAGACGCATTTTCATCCACAAATCTCAGCGTGCCGTCATAGTGTTCGATCAGCCCGTCCGGCCCGCTTAAACCCGCAAAAAGCGTGGGGAAATTGGCAAAGGCATCAACCTCGGCGGGGTAATGATCCTGTACGGTGTGAAAAAATTCCAAAGCCCGTTGAGCACGGTCCAGAGCCGCGGGAATTTCCTTGAGAATCAAATCCCGCTTTTCCTCCGTCAGCGGGGCATTAACACCGCCGGGCACCACCCAGGCCGGGTGAATCTTTTTTCCGCCCAGCTGCGCAATAATCTCCTGGCCGAATTTGCGTAACAGGATGCCGTCACGGGCGAAATCCGGATGATCCTGAATCAATCCGAAGATATTCCGGCGTTTGGGATCACCATCCATGCCAAAAAGCAGGTCCGGACTGGAAAGATGAAAAAACGACAGCGCATGGCTTTGCACCAACTGCGCGAGGTTCATGATGCGCCGCAGTTTGTCGGCGGTGGGGGGAATGGCCACCGCAAGCATATCATCGCACGCTTTGGCGGCGGCCATCAGGTGGCTGACCGGGCAGATGCCGCAGATTCGGGCCATGATGCTGGGCATTTCCGTCAGCGGCCGGCCTTCCACGAATTTTTCAAAACCGCGGAATTGCGTAACGTGAAATTGGGCGTCGCTGACTTTTCCAGCCTCGTCCAGTTGAATGGTAATCTTGGCATGTCCTTCAATGCGGGTAACACCGTCAATGGTAATGGTCTTAGTCATGATTCAATCCTCTTTATTGTTCGTCCGAGATTCATGGGACACCTTATTTGCCGAACCGGGACACCGTGGCCGGGACGGGCGTGCGGCCCGCCAGAAACTCGGTAAGCACATACCAGATCGCGTCGGCCGGCGGCGGACATCCGGGCAGATATAAATCGACTTTGATCACCTCATGCAACGGCGTGGCGTGAGGACGCAACGGAGGCACCACCACCACGGGCAATGCGGCTTTTCGCATTTCCGGCGTCGGAGGCTCCTGCGCATTTTCAACATAAGCCCGGGCAAACAAATCTTCCCGGTCCCAATAATTACGCATGGCCTGCACATTGCCGGTCACAGCGCAATCGCCCAAGGCAATGACAAATTTGCTGCGGGCGCGAATGATCTGAGCTTTATGCAGATCTTCTTCGCTGCTGACGGCACCTTCCACAAGCGTGACATCAACGCTTTGTGGAAACTCCTTGGGATCCACAACCGGTGAATGCACGACATCCACCAGACTTGCCAGTTGGATAAGCCGTTCATCAAGGTCCATCAGGCTCATGTGGCAACCCGAACATCCGTCGAGCCACACAGTGGCCACAGTTGGTTTTTGCGTTTTAGTGGTCATGACTTGGTCTCCCGCATAAGAGTCAGGTAAGGAAGAAATTCGGTCTTTTTAATCATTTCACCCACCGCCACAGTGCGCCGCGTTAATGCGCCGGTCGGGCATACATTCACACATTTACCGCAGCCGGTACAGGTTTGACTGTCGCCCCATGGCTGATCCAGATCATGGATAATCGCGGCCATCACGCCGCGGCCTTTGACATCTTTGGTGTGGGCACCTTCAATTTCACCGCACACGCGTACGCATCGGGTGCAAAGAATGCAACGGTTCTGATCCATTCGCATGTAGTCATGAGAATTGTCCACTTCCAGATGTGGAAAGCGGTAGTAAAACCGCACATGATCGATTCCCAGCTTCACCGCCATATTTTGCAGTTCACAGTGCCCGTTGCTCACGCACACCGCGCAGACGTGGTTGCGTTCGGCAAAAAGCAATTCCACAATCATCCGGCGATATTCCTGCAACCGCGGAGAATTGGTTGTGATGATCATGCCCTCCTGACAGGCTGTGGCACAGGCCGCATGCAGTTTCGGAGAGCCGGCGATTTCCACCATGCACAGCCGACATCCGCCCCAGACACTCAGGCCGTCCAACTGGCAGAGCGTGGGAATGTCGATGGCGTTTTCCCGCGCTACTTGCAGGACGGTTTCACCGGCGCGGCAACTGATATCTTTGCCGTCGATATGCAGGGTAATGGATTCGGCTGTTGTTGCTACACGAGGGTTCATGGGTGTACCTCCAATTCAATGTGTTGCGGCTTCGAATCGTGCTTTCCGGCCGCGCGGCCAGCCTGGGCCTGTTGAATCAGGTCCAGATATTCGTTTTCAAAATAACGCAGGGTGCTGAGCACCGGATTGGGTGCCGACTGCCCCAACCCGCACAGGCTGGTCTGTTTGACCATATCACAGAGCGTCTTGAGCAGTTGCAGGTCTTCCGGGGTTCCCTGCTTTTTGCAGATGCGATCCAGCAGCTCGTGCATTTCATACGTGCCCACGCGGCACGGCACGCACTTCCCGCAGCTTTCCGTCATGCAGAATTCCATAAAGAACCGCGCGACATCCACCATATTGCTGGTTTCATCCATGACGATCATGCCGCCGGATCCCATAATGGACCCGGCTTTCACCAGCGATTCATAATCGACGGTAATGTCCAGAAGTTCCTTTGGCAGGCATCCGCCGGAAGGCCCGCCGGTCTGCGCCGCTTTGAAGGCTTTGCCATCGGGAATTCCCCCGGCAATGTCATAAATAATTTCCCGCAGGGGCATTCCCATGGGGACTTCGATGAGTCCGGTGTTTTTAATTTTTCCGGTCAGGGCAAACACTTTTGTGCCCTTGCTTTTTTCCGTTCCAATGGCGGAAAACCAGGCCGCGCCCCGATTGATGATGGGGGCGATATTGGCGTAAGTCTCCACATTGTTAATCAGCGTCGGACAACCGAAAAGGCCGGAATTAGCCGGATAAGGAGGCCGCGGCCGCGGCACACCGCGTTTGCCTTCCACGCTGGCGATCAGCGCCGTTTCCTCACCGCAGACAAATGCGCCGGCACCGAGTCGCAGTTCAATGTTGAAGTTGAAGTTGGTGCCGAAGATATTAGGCCCGAGCAATTCGTGCCGGCGGGCCATGTTGATGGCCTTGTTCAGCCGCTTCACCGCCAACGGATATTCCGCCCGGACATAAATTACGCCATGATCGGCACCCACGGCATACGCCGCTATCGCCATGCCTTCCAATACACGATATGGATCGCCTTCCATCACACTGCGATCCATGAATGCACCAGGATCACCCTCATCACCATTGCAGATCACATATTTCTCGCGGCCACCGGCCTTGGCCACCATCGACCACTTCAATCCGGTTGGAAAACCGGCTCCGCCCCGGCCCCGCAGGCCGGAATTTGAAATTTCCTGAATCACCTGTTGCGGGGTCATGGTGGTCAACACTTTCAACAGCGCCTGATAGGCTCCGTAAGCCAGACAATCCGCCAGACTTTCCGGATCGACACGGCCTGAATTTTCCCGCACCACGAGTTTCTGGCGTGTGAAAAACGGCTGATTGGTGTCGCACAGCAACTCTTTTACCGGTTTAGCGGAAATGCTTTCCACAATGACTCCGGCATGTTCCGGCTTGGCAAATTGGTACATAACGTCATCAACCCGGACCAGCGGCCCGTTGCAGCACAGGCCCATACAGCCGGTACCTTTCACGCAAACCTTATCCTGCTGGCCGCGCCGCTTTACTTCCTCACCGATGTTTTCAAGCAGAACATCACTTTGCACGCTGACGCATCCGGATTCGGTGCATACATGGATCCGATGCTCGTAGCGATCGAGATCACTGCGGGTTTTCTCCGCCATCGCTAATAATTCTTCGGGTTTCATACGGCTTGTTTCCTTTCCATTTTGGATTCAATGGTTTCAATGAGGTGCGCACTGGTGGCTTTGGCGAGCACCTGCCCGTCAACCACCGCCACCGGTGCCAACCCGCACGCGCCGATGCACCGCGCCACCAGCATCGACAGTTCACCATTTTTGGTGGTGTGTCCCTCTTTCACGCCGTAGCGCTGCCCCACATCGTCCAGCAACCGCCGTGAGTCTTTGATGTAGCACGCGGTTCCCAGACATACCACGCAGGTGTGCTTCCCCTGTGGTTTGAGCGTGAAAAAATGGTAAAACGTCGCCACGCCATACACTTGCGACAGCGGGACAGAAAGGGCGGCGGCCACCCATTTCATGGCCGCAATGTCGAGAAACCCAAACGCCTGTTGCACACTGTGCAGACTTTCAATGAGCGCCTGCGGCTGAAAGTCGTTGCGGCGCATGGTGGTTTCCACAATTTTCCAGCGCTTATCCTGGGTCGGAGGTTGCGGGATTGAGGTTCCTCTAAGCATACAACATACTCCTTTTTTTCAAATCCACGAAATCAACAGATTCGCGGCAACTGTTCTCCATAAGGTTTTTGCAGTACCCGCCATCCGCCTATGGAGGTGTGCAGGGTGCAAACCGCATCTTTTTCAGGTGCGACATACCCGATGATGCGCGACTCTCTTCCCAGCGGATGTTGCCGCATGACATCCAATGCCGCCGGGGCCTGCCCGGGCCGCACCGCCACAACCACTTTGCCCTCGTTGGCAATATCCAGCGGATCCAGTCCCAGCATGTCCGCGGCATGTTTCGCTTCGGGCCGAATGGGAATATGCGTTTCTTCAAGAATTATCCGCCAGCCGGTTCGTGCGGCCAGATCGGCGGTAAGGCCGGCTAATCCACCGCGCGTTGGATCACGCATAAACACCACTTCGGGAATTGCGCTGCGCAATACTTCGATAAGACCGTTAAGAGGTGCCGCATCGCTGCGCAACACACTTTGTACTTCAGGCATTTCGCGCGCCAGCATGACCGCCAGACCATGTTCCCCAATCGGCCCATTGATAATCAACACATCGCCCGGCTCCAGACGATCCGGATGCGGAAGCGGATGGCCTGTTAATTCGCCGACTCCGGCGGTAGTCAGGTACATACTGTCGGCCTGTCCGTGTCCCACCACTTTCGTATCCCCGGTAATGATGCGGACGCCCGCCTCGCCGGCGGTGGCCGCTATCGAATCCAGCACCCGTTCAAGCACCCCGCGCTCCAACCCCTCCGCCAGAATCATCGATAACGCCAGAGCGCGCGGATGGGCACCGCATACGGCTAAATCATTAACCGTGCCGCTGACCGCCAGGCGGCCAATGTCACCGCCGGGAAAAAACAGCGGCTGCACCACATAACTGTCAATAGTCAGAGCCATTTTACTTCCGGGTATCACACCTGAATCCAGCAACTGCAATAAGGCGGGATTGCCCAGGCGCGGCATAACCGTTTGGTTGATCAGAGCGTCGGTTAATTGCCCGCCGCCACCATGCGCCAGGGCGACATGCGTAAAGCGGTTTGGCGCGATGTCACCTTGGACAAAACTGTCGGCAAGTAGTTGCTTGGTCATGACTGAACCTCCAACAATGCGTCCAGGCGCGAGACCCCAACGTTTAGTTTTTTGGATCTTCCATATTTAAACCACGCGGAGCAGGTTCCCTCGGAGCTCACCATACATGGACCGATCGGTGATATAGGCGTACATGTGCGTCCGAAGAGTTTGCATTGCGTGGGAATCGCCGCTCCGCTGATAACCTTACCGCAAATACATCCGGCCGGTTCGCGCTGCTCTGGTTCGGCGAGATCAAATCGCCGCGCGGCGTCAAAATGCTGATATTCACGACGGAGCACCAACCCGCTTTCCGGGATCATCCCCATGCCGCGCCAACGCGCATCACCAGGCTCGAAAATCTGCTCCAACAGGGCTAACGCCCAGCGGTTCCCCATCGGATGTACGGCTTGGGGATACTGATTTACCAGCGCCACTTTATTGTGCGCCGCCATCTCCGTGAGGCAGGCCAACGCCGCTATCAATTGCGCCGGTTCAAACCCGCCGATGACACATGCCACACCGAATTCATCCACAATGGGCTGATAGACTTCAGAGCCGATGATGACCGAGACATGGCCGGGGCAGAGAAATCCCTTTATTTTGGGAATCTCTGCGTCCGTCAAAAGCGCCCGCATGGCCGGAATGATGCGTTTGTGACTGGCCAGGACGCTGAAATTTTTGACATTCAGACGCTGCGCCTCGCAAATGGCGGCCGCCGTGGCCGGTGCGGTGGTTTCAAATCCCACCGCGGCGAAGACCACTTCACGATCCGCGTGCGTCCGGGCCAGTTTCACCGCGTCCATACTGCTGTATACAACTTCAATCCGACTGCCATGTATACGGGCGGTCTCCAGGTTTCCCCGCCGCCCCGGAACACGCAACATGTCGCCATACGTGCATAAAATCACATCGCGCCGCGACCCCAGATCAATGAGCCGATCAATATCCCCCTGTGATGTTACGCACACCGGGCACCCCGGCCCGCTGATCAGCCGCACGTTCGACGGCATGACGCTCGGCAGACCGCAGCGAAAAGCGCTGGTGGTATGCGTGCCGCAGACTTCCATGAAAGCCACATCATGGTCCAGTTTCTTCGCGGCACTGTGCAGACGCTGCAAGAGTCTGTCGGTAGAATTGTTTGCCGGTCTCATAATGGGCCTCCTGCCATGCTTCGCGTCGGTTCGCCAGGCGCGGCGTTATTCCGGGTCACCACGCTGTGCTGTTCGGCGCGTTCCACATCCTGTATAAGGGTCCAAGTTTCCCGGGCCTCTTGCGGATCAAGCCTTTCGATGGCAAATCCCGCGTGAATCAAAATCCAATCACCTTTTTGGGCGTCGGGGGTCATCATCGTATTGACCGGAAGGCGATTGCCATGGAGATCCACAATTCCCTGATGGCCATCGTGCTCAATGAGTTTTGCCGGGACCGCTAAGCACATGATGCACACTCCATTCTGAAAGTTGCTTTTCCACCAAATCCCTGGTTCCATCGTGTTGTTGCGATCAGAGCCTGCCCCAACGCCAGTCCGCCGTCATTGGGCGGTACAATTGTGTGCCGCAATACCGTCAGTGCATGCTGTTCGAGTCGATGCGTCAGGTCGTGGGCAAAGAGTTGATTGGCAAATACGCCGCCGGATAAGGCGATCGTGGAAATTCCCGTTTTGGCCGCCGCTCGCCGGATAATATCTTCCCAACTGGCCGCGAACTGGCTGTGGAATCGTGCCGCCAGTATTTCGACCGGTACATCGTCCTGCTGTTGCAGCAATAAATGCCGAATAAGGGGGCGCAAATCCAGTCTCTCCAGGTCATTGTTGTCCCGGACAACCTCCCATAATGTCCCAGGCAGGACCGGGGCTTGTGCAACAGCGGCGGCAGATTCCAACGCCATAGGCGCTTGCGCTTCAAAGCGGTTGTCATTGCAAAGTCCCAGCAGAGCCGCCACGCCGTCGAACAACCGTCCCGCGCTGCTGGAGGTGACGCACTGAATATTCCGGGTGATCATCAACTTGAGCATCTTGCGATCCATATTGTTTGGAACAAGCCTCTGTGCCACGGGGTGCTCATCAAAATCTGATCCGAAGGTCTGATAGAGAATGGCCAGCGCGCTGCGGGTAATGTCCTTGGCCGCCATGTCGCCGCCGGCCAATAAAATGGGATTCAGGGATGCCAGACGTTGAAACGATCCCGCGTCCGCCCGCAATAGTTCGCAGCCCCAACCCGTTGTATCCACCCCCAACCCGGTTCCATCACAAATCAGCGCCAATACCGGGCCGGACACGGCATGTTCCGCCATTACCGCCGCCGCGTGAGCATGATGATGCTGTACCGCCAAAAGCGGCGCATGGAATCGTTTCGCCAATTGCGCCGCGTATTGAGCGCTGATATACAACGGGTGCATGTCATGAGCTATGAATTGCGGCTTGGCTTTATACAGTCGGCATAAGTCGTCAATGCTCTGGATGAACTGCGTTCTGGCCAGTTGATTGTTCAAATCGCCCAGATGCTGACTTAATATTACCTGTGAATCCATTACCAGTGCCACGGTATTTTTCAACTCGCCGCCCAGACATATCCCCGTCACCGCCGCACCCGTGTTCAGTGCCACGGTCGATGGAACAAATCCGCGCGACCGACGGATTGGCAAAAGCGCCCGCCCAGGCCCCATGTCCAGTAATACAGAGTCATCCACACACCGGGCAATCGGACGGTTATGCCACAAAAAGCCGTCACATAGGCCCGCCAGGCGCTCCGCAGCTTCAGAATTGGATATCGCCAATGGCTCGTCGGTAACATTCCCGCTGGTCATGATCAGTGCCGAGACGCTTGTATCCAGTTGGGCAAACAGTAAATTGTGAATGGGCGTATAGGGCAGCATAACCCCCAGCCGACAGTTACCCTCCGCCACGTTCGCCGCTACCGGCGCGTCCGGATGGCGCATGGCCAATATAATTGGTGCCATGGCCGATTCCATCGCCATTTTGGCTTCCGGGCTTAGTTTGATAAATCGCCGGGCAGCAGATACGGATCGGCACATGATGGCAAATGGCTTGGCGTCGCGTTGTTTGAGTTGCCGCAGCCGCTCCACCACTTTCGCATCATCCGCCCGGGCCGCCAGATGAAAGCCGCCAATGCCTTTAATAGCGATGATCGCGCCGTTACGCAGCATTTCCGCCGCCTGAGATATGGGATCGCCTTCCAGCGGCTTTCCACCGGAATCGACCAGTTCAATGTTCGGTCCGCATTCCGGGCATGAGATCGGCTGCGCGTGAAATCGTCGGTCCGCGGGATCGGCATACTCCCGCTGACATCTGGCGCACATGGTAAAGTCGGCCATCGTCGTGGCCGGGCGGTCATACGGAACATCCAGAATAATGCTATAGCGTGGGCCGCAATTGGTGCAGGTGATCAAGGCGTGATGAAATCGGCGGTTGGCCGCGTCAAACATTTCCCGCCGACAGTCCGGGCACATCGCCATATCCGGAGTTATGGCCGCCCGGGCCGGGCCGTGCGCGTCACTATCGGCAATCCGAAAATCATATTCATCGGCAATCGGCCCGATGGCCACTTCCGCGATGGCGTCAATACGGGCCAGCGGTGGAACATCACGTTTTAATATTTCAAAGAAATGAACAATCTTGTCTTCTTGACCCTGGGCCTCAATTACCACGCCGCAATTATCATTGGCCACAAAACCGGTGACGTGCGATTCCCGCGCCAGGCGATAAATATACGGACGGAATCCAACACCTTGTACCTGACCGCGGATATTCCATCGGCGGCGTTGTATCGTTGTGTTGTTCAACATCGTGTCCATAGCACAAACCTCGCACGAGCCGCCGAACTTCCGGCGGCTTGTGAATTATTTACATGCCGCCAGGCCGAACCGTCGCTCTGCACGAATTCAATGCTACCGCCTGATGGGAATTAAAATCATCAGGACAACCCCCCTACCGGATATAGGTGGTTCAACCATAAATACCATCGGTGAAACTCTTATTAAGGTGGCGCAGACGAGGCCGCCAGAAATCAGAATCGGAAAAACGCGGTAATCAGGATAGGTGAATCTCCGTGTCCGGATATCCGCAATCTTCCTAATGGTGTGTCGGTAAGTGTATTACGTCATGACCGAATGCCCGCGACAATGCGTATCAAAGTACGGTCCTGATGGCACACAATGGCTCAACGTTGACAAGGCTTTATATATCGTCCAACCGATGACATTGCTAAACCGATCCGGCACAACACTGAGCCCGAGGCCACCGCGGAACGGTACGGCCCCCATTGTGGCTGTGGGCGGATAACCGACGAATACCGCCTTGCGTTTTAACCCCAGGTATCCAACAATTGATTTCAAGCTGCGGAAATACGTAGCGCCGCGCAACCTTGGCCGGAGATGGAAGGTGACGGGGCTTGGATTGAGTTTCGCGCAAGTGTTGCGCGGGAAGGGTGTTTTTATGCCAATGTCTTGGTCCCAATGGAAGACGTTTATCGCCACGCATGCGAAAAGTGCCGCCATGACCGGTGTCCTGATCGTGTTTCTGACGGTCTATATAGCATTAACCCGCAGTCATTATCCTTCCGGTGCCGCTGCCACGGCGAAAACCCATGTTGTTGCCGCGGCCCCGAGTGTATTTCACCCGTTCGGTTTTTTATATAGCTCCACGTTTACCCCCTTCGAGCGATACGCCCTGTTTGCGGTTTTATTGATCGCACTGGCGGGCCTGGCTTATGCCGTACTGCTCATGCGCATCATACGCCGGGCCGACCATGGAACCGAGAAAATGCGGGAAGTGGCCCACGCCATCCGACAAGGGTCCATCGCGTACCTGTCGCGACAGCGCCGAACGCTTTTTCCGCTGATTGCGTTGATCACATTAATTCTTGTCGGTACCGCCAGTTGGACCACTGCCGCCGGGGCCAGTTTACCCATTGGCCGTGGGATTGCGTTTCTCATGGGATCCTTGTTTTCCATGGCCGTGGGAACGATCGGCATGCTCATGGCTACGGAAGGAAATGTTGTCGTGGCGGCAGCCGCACGGCGTGGTTTCGGCAAAGCCCTGCAACTTGGATACCGCACCGGAACAGTCACGGGAATGCTCAACGACGGCCTGGGTTTGCTGGGTGCGACAACGATTTTCATGTATTTTGGTGATCGCGCTCCCGAGGCGTTGCTGGGATTTGGATTTGGAGGAACACTGCTGGCACTGTTTATGCGCGTGGGCGGTGGTATTTATACCAAAGCCGCGGATGTCGGCGCGGATCTGGTAGGTAAAGTTGAAAAAGACATCCCGGAAGACGATCCACGCAATGCCGCAACAATCGCCGATAACGTGGGAGATAACGTCGGTGATTGCGCCGGCATGGCCGCTGACATCTTTGAAAGTTATGAAGTCACCATGGTCGCGGCGATGATTCTCGGCTGGGCCAGTTTCGGCCACATCGGCATGTTATTTCCGCTGCTGGTAAGAGCGGTGGGTGTGTGCTCGGATATGATCGCCACATTCAGCGTCCGGGCGGCGGATAAAGGTTCAGATACAGATGCCATGGCCGCCATTAATCGGGGCTATCGCCTCGGCGCGGTCATCAGCACAGTGGGATTCCTGCTGGTTGGCTTTTTCTATCTGCGGTTCGGTGCCGCGGCGATTGCTGAAAATCCCAGCCTGCAACATGTTCTCAACGCTGCGCCGTGGTGGGCCAATTTGGGCATCTCCGGGTTGGATATGCGACCCGCTGAAGCAACTTTCATCGGTGTAATACTGGCCCTGACGCTGAATTTGTCCACCGAATATTTTACCGGCACCCATGAGCCGCCGGTGGATTCCATGGTGAAATCATGCGCCACCGGCCATGCCACCAATATCATTGCCGGCTTATCGGTCGGCCTGGAAAGTTCGGTTAGCGCCATTGTGATTATCGCCTGCTGCGTTACCGCCAGCGGCCTTATTTTTTACGGAACCAATCCCATATTTGTGGCCTATGGCATTGCCATGGTGGGTATCGGCATGTTGACACTTGCCGGTAATACTTTAAGCATGGATGTTTTCGGCCCGGTGGCGGACAACGCCAACGGCATCGGTGAAATGGGCTACGATCCGGAGGAAATGGGACCGCAACAGCACAGTGCCGCCCGGCAGGTTCTTGCGGATTTGGATGCCACCGGCAACACCACCAAGGCCCTGACCAAGGGTGTGGCCATCGGCTCAGCTGTTATCGCGGCGATCAGCCTTTATGCTTCATTTATCACGCTGGTCGCCACCGGCGGCGTATCCGATCACGCCCGCATCAGCGGCGAAGCCTATAAGGTTATTTCCGGGATCATGACGGTGGCAAATCCGAAATTGCTGGTGGGCGTGTTGCTGGGCGGTGCGGTACCGTTCCTGTTCAGTTCCATGACGATCCGCGCCGTGGGGCGGGCGGCATTTTTGATTGTTAAGGAATGCCGACTGCAGTTCCAGGATGAAAAAATCTGGAGCGGTGAAACCAAACCCGATTACGCGCGCGTGGTCAATATCTGTACCGGTACGGCCCAGCGCGAGTTAATCGGCCCGGGATTTCTGGCCATTCTCTCTCCAATTCTGGTCGGCTTTCTGCTTGGTGTGGTCGCATTGGCCGGGTTTCTCGCCGGAGCCATTCTTTCCGGGCAGTTGTTGGCGGTGTTCATGACCAATTCCGGTGGTGCCTGGGACAACGCCAAAAAAACCATCGAAGATGAGCCCAGAAATATTAAAGCCAATACCGGCAAAGGTTCCGAACGCCACAAAGCCTCCGTCACCGGAGACACGGTCGGTGATCCGTTGAAAGACACCGCCGGCCCCGCGATCAACCCGCTGTTAAAAGTTATGAACATGGTGGCGCTGCTGGCCTTGCCACTGATGCTTCCCTTTGATGCATCACTCTGGCGGGCTGAAACCGCGATGCACAAATCAATCGTGGTGCATCCGTTAAGTCCCCACCCCTGGATTGCGGCCACCCTTGGCGTCCTGGCCATCGCGGTGATCGCATGGGCCGTATACCGCTCCAAACATGAAACCAAGGAAATGGTGGAAATGGAAAAGCAGCTTGAATCAGTCTGACGGGATCATGGAGAATATCAATGTCACACCATTACTCACAGTGGTTGCGTCAGCGGATTGGTCTGACGACCGCACACGTCGGCAAGATAAGGTTTCGCGCCACCGCCCTGGTATCTTCCCTGTTGCTGATCAGCTTATTGCTGTGGGCGCTGACCCTTGGGGTCTTTGCCGGCAATAGATCGCTTTTGGCTCTGGCCGCGCTGGCTTTTGTTTTCGGCCTGCGCCATGCCATGGATGCCGATCATATCGCCGCCATTGACAGTATTACCCGTCGGCTTTTATACGATGGTCGGCAGCGCATTGGCGTCGGTTTACTGTTTTCTCTGGGACATTCCACGGTGGTAATGGGGCTGTCGCTATTGTTGATTTTAAGCGTGCAACAGGTGCGCGCTTCACTTAGTAACTTAATGACATTCGGAGGCATTTTCGGTGGGGCCGTATCCGCGCTGCTGCTTCTGGTGGTGGGGGCGGCCAATCTCATCGCATTATGGAAGTCGATTCGTAACAATCGGGAAAATCTGGCGCACAATGTATCAACCGATAATCTTCCACCCGCTTCCGGTGGCTTTTTTACATTAATTTTGGGACGCGTGTTGCGGCTGGTTGATTCCAACTGGAAAATTTACGGCATCGGATTTCTTTTTGGCCTGGGCTTTGACACCGCCAGCGAAATTGCCATTCTTGTCATTTCCGCGGGTGCCGCCTCGCGCGGAATGCCGTTGTGGCACTGTCTGCTGTTTCCGCTGTTGTTCACCGCGGGTATGACCCTCATTGATACGGTTGATAATATTTTAATTCTGTCCGCCTGCAAATGGGCGCTAGCCACACCGCGTGGAACCCGCTATTACAACGCCGCCATGACCCTTACCACGGTGCTTATGGCCTTGGGAATTGCGGTCATTGAAGGCTGGGGGCTGTTCCTGCCGGCCCGCTCCGGCTCCACCGGCGGCGGGGGAATTATCTCCTGGGTGACAATCGTCAACAATCACTTTGCGGCCCTGGGCGCAGCGTTTGTCGTCGCCACCGCCCTGATCTGGTTGAGCCTCTGGCTGCTCTACAACCTCCGCGCTATTTCCACACCACAGCCCACCAACGGATGATCCATCAATCCCGGACAACGCCGGTATCATACAGTCCCGATCACTATCGGGATGGAAATCCGCAGTCGTTACGCCTGCATGCAAGCGAACAACACCCCTTTCCCGAATGTTTTGCAAATCACGATAAAAACAGGCACACACAACATGATGGGGT
>JAJYGE010000473.1 GCA_021785155.1 Planctomycetota bacterium | reverse complement strand
TGCCGGCAGGCGATCGACCGCGCCTTCAATGGAGGTTTCTATGTTCCACGATCGGTTTTCGCGCGTTACCAGATGCTGATAATGGGACATGAGCATAATGGAGTTGCGCAGGGTAATACCAAAGAGCGTGATGAAACCGACCATCGCTCCGAGGGATAATACCCCCCCGCTGACCCATGCCGCCAGAACGCCGCCCACGAGTGCCAGCGGAAGATTAATTAACAGCAGCAGCACGTTGTTGATATTTTTCAGCACAATAAACAGCAGCAGCAAAATACCGACCAGAGCTATGCCGGAATGCACCAGCAGGTCGTGTTGCGCTTTGGCGGCCGCCTCGGCGGAGCCGGTAAAGTTTACCACGACCCCGGTGGGCAGGTGGAGTTTGGCAATGGCCTGTTGCGCCGCTTTGACATATTGCCCCGCGACAACACCTTTCAGATGGATATTGATCATCTGTGCCCGCTGGCCATTGATATGGGAAATAAGGTAAAAACCCCGGCCCTCGTAAATTCTGGCAACGTCAGACAATCGAATCCAAGTACCGGTTGGCGTGCGAATCGGAAGCCGACTGATCATGGAAATGCGATTCGCAAATTGCGGCGTCATTGTCACCACGACCGGCCAGACTCGGGTGCCATGATAGATATGCCCCACCGTGCGGCCACGAATCACCATGTGGATGCGTGCAAGAACGTTCATTGGTGACAAGCCCCAACGCTTGAGTTGCCTGTGCCGCATCCGCACCGTGATTTCCGGAGCGTAGGAGGCGGTCTGTGGTACCACACTGCGTGCGCCGGGAACTTTTTTCAATGCCGCCGTGATCATAGCCGATGCCTGCTGAAGGGCCGCAAACTTGTTGCCGATCACCTGCACGGCCACCGGGGCGCGGGAACCGGAAATGGCTTGATTGATAAGCTCGGATAAAACGCTGTTGTAGGAAAGCAGCACGCCGGGAAATTTCTTGATGAGTTGCGCCATATCCACCCGGAATTTTAGTGCCTGGCCGGGCCTAAGGGATTTCACACGTATTTGGTATGCACTGTATTGCGGTCCCCGCACGTCGCCGGCCAGTGCCGGTTTGCCGGCACGCTGCACAACATATTTGATATAGGGAATTTTCCGCAAATCGGCGGTGATGCGGTTCCCAATGTTGATGGATTGCTTAAGCGATGATCCCGGCACGAGTGCCAGATGCACCACATAGTTGTTTTCATTGAGGCGGGGAAAAAATTCGGTTTTCAAAAATGGTGCCATCGCCAGCCCCGCCAGCGTTACGACTGCCACCAGAACAATCACGACTATCCGCCATCTTTCTACCGCGGTCAGCAAACGCCGATAGGCGGTTTTGATATGACCGGTCAACCAGGCGTCATGGCGGCTGACGGCGACCTGAGGGAGCAACATCATGCAAAGCGCCGGCGTGAGTGTCAGGGCGAGAATCAGCGATGAGAGCACCGCCGCGATGTATGCCACCCCCAGCGGCGCAAAGAACCGCCCCGCCAGGCCGCCCAGGCCAAAAATCGGAAGAAAGACCAGAATCACCGCAAATGTCGCGAACACCACCGCGCTTCGCACTTCCAACGATGCATGCAAGACCACGCCCAACGCATTGCGCGGCACCGCCGCCAGTGCGTTGATGCGCAGGCGGCGGGTAATATTCTCCACATCAATGACAGCATCATCAACGACTTCACCAATGGCCACGGCCAATCCGCCCAGTGTCATGGTGTTGATCGTATCGCCAAGATGTATCAGAATCGTAATGGCCGCCAGCAGCGATAGCGGTATCGCCAGGCATGAAATCAAACTGGTGCGCCAATCACCGAGGAACATCACCAGCACCAAAATGACCAGCCCCGCACCGATCAATAGGGAGTCAATGAGATTATGCAACGCGATAGTTATGAAATTCGCGGCACGCAATATGTTGTCTTGCAGAACAATGCCTTGTTGCGCCAGCACGGGTTTTAGCGATGCAAGAGCATTTTGTACGCGAGCGCTGACATGCAGGACGTTGGAACCATACGCCTGCCCGATCATCATCAACACGCCGGGCTTTCCCATGATCGAGGCTGCACCAACCTGCGGCAAATGACTGAGCCGGATATCGGCCACATCAGCCAGGGTAATAACTTGGCTTCCATGCGCCGCCACCGCCGTCGCACCAAGCTCCTTCAGGGACTGAATCTGCCCATGCACTCGAAAAGTCATGATCTGATTCGGCGTGGTGATAAATCCCGCACCCACGAGGCCCGTGGCACCGCGCGCCGCTGTGAGCACCTGCTGAACCGTTAAACCATATTGAATCAACCGGCCCGGAATTAATTCAATGCGGTAATCTTTTTTCAGGCCACCATAAATAGCCACCTCGGATACGCCGTTTACCGCCAGCAGGCGCGGCTGCATGACCCAGTCGGCAATGGTGCGCAATCGGCGAATGTCATTGGTTTTGCTGGTGATTCCGACCACCGTGACCCAACGAATGGAACTACCTAACGGCATGAGCACGGGCGAATGAACGGTGGGTGGTAAGGTGCCGGAAACTTGCGCCAGGCGTTGAGAAACCGCCTGTTCATCACGATAAATATTCGAAGCACTGGGAAACAATACTTTAACAATGGATATGCCCTGCAAAGAATGGGAAAATGTCTCCTGGGCACCAACTCCGCCGGCCAGCGCCTGTTCAATGGGCGTGGTAACAAGTTTTTCCACCTCGCCGGGACTGAATCCCGGTGCCAACGTCTTGATATTTAATTGCGGCTGAACGAAATTGGGATAAACATCGTAACGGGCACGGGCGATGGAATAAACGCCATAGCCCACCAAAATGCATGCCAGCGCGACGATAATACCGCGAAAATGCAGCGAAAAATTTACAATCCGTTTAAGCATCTGAATTCCATTTTTTTGCCGCCACGCCGGCATTGAGCATCAAATTATCACCCTGTCATCGAGCCGCCGTCAAAAGGACTGCTTAAGCGTCGATTGAAGTTGAATCGTCAGCAGAAGTTGTGCTCCTTTGGAGACAATGCGCTGCGAAGATAGTACCCCTTTCGCGACCGCGTAACCTCCCGGCAACGCCTTCGGATGGATCAATTCACGCAATGCGAACACGCCGCCGCCGCGCGCAGTGTAAACCCACCTCAACCCCTGCCACCAGACCACCGCCGAGCGCGGAATGACCGTCATACGAATGCCCTTGGCGGTTTTTGGAACCCGTGCGGTGATGACCATACCAGGCCGCAATATACCGGTGTTACCAATGAGATACAGCATGGAAAGTCCGCGGGTTTGCCGATCCGCTTGCGGTCCGAGAGTCAGAGGTTTGGCTTTCAGCCAGTGTTTATGGCCCAACGCCCGTATGCGAATCGCCGTGCCCATGGCAATAGCACCGGAATCGGATGCGGGCAACGCCACTGCTGCTACCAAGGTATGAAAATCTTCAATTTTCAACAGGCTTTGAGCGGCGGCCACGGCTTGGCCGGGATGGACAAGCACTTCTGTGACCATTCCGCTTTGAAAAATAGGCAGAGGTAAAAAGCCTCCCGCTTTGGTTTTTAGCTGCCGCGATATAGCGGCGATGCTTTGCATATCCGCCTGCTCTCGGGCGTGAGCGCCCGCGAAAGCCGCCTGCGCCGCCTGCACGCGTTGCAGCGATACCGCCTTGTTCTGCGAGTAAAGCGATTTTTCCCGGGCATACGCGGCGGCGGAAGTTAATTCAGCTACCTTCGCCGACGCCAGATCAGCCTTTACCTTGGTAAGTTCCAGCGCCAAGGTGATTTGCAGCGTGGTGCGAACCACCGGCTTAATGCCCGCGAGGCTGGTGCCCCGGATTACCGCCGCGCCAATCTGTGGCCAATGTTTTCCGGGCATATTTAATACGACACCGGACAACGGTGAGGAGAGCATGAACACCCCATCCGGATTGCGCTGCAGTTCACCATAAAGTGTCATCGTTGGACGAATGGCCTGCGTCTTTAATTTCACCGTTTGAATATTCAGCGACTTTTCCTGCGCTTTGGTGAGATGGATGTCCGTGGAATTGGAGGGTGCCGCGAACACGATGGCGGCATTGGCTGACGCAATCATTATTGCGCCAAAAAGCAAGATGGACATGGCAATTTTTCCGGGCGGCACTGACTTGTGGCCTTGCGTTAATTTCATGGTTTGGTTCCTTTCGGCATGGCCAGCGTATTTCCCAGCGGCTTTTCGAGAACATCTTCCAGATTTCCCAGCGTCCGAACCGCGGAGAGCCGGGCTTGCAGCGCCGATTGCGCAAAGGTGTTCAGCTCCAATTGCGCTTCAGAGAGTGCCAGGCGGCTTTGAGCTCCGGCTTTAAAGGCACGGCGCGCGGCGCGCAACTGCGTACGGGCTTGAATTTCAATGGCATCCGCGGTGTGCCATTGCCGCAGAGCGGAGCGGTATTGCGATAATGCCGTGCGAATTTGTGTGATGACCATCGTTTG
>JAJYGE010000380.1 GCA_021785155.1 Planctomycetota bacterium | reverse complement strand
TGTCCGGATTTATTGCCACGACCTGGTGATGGCCAGTCCTCGAACAATCGTTCCGTTGCAGCACCGATGCTTTATACGATGTTATGCACTTTGTCATATTGCTGCGCGGTCATAAAGCCGTGCGGCTCGACGGATGTTTTCAGCTTCACCATCCAGCCCCTGGTGTAGGGATCCTGATTCACCAGCGAAGGGTCTTTTTTCAGATCTTCATTTACCGCGGCAACTTCCCCGTCTACCGGCGCATAGAGTTCACTGGTGGCTTTGACGGATTCAATTTCCCCAAAACTTGCGCCCGCGACGACCTTGCGCCCAAGCGCCGGCAAATCAACAAACGTGACATCTGAAAGCTCATCAACCGCAAATCGCGTAATACCGACGGTTACAAGATCACCCTCCTTTTTTAACCACTCATGGGTTTGGGTGTACAGATAGTCCGCAGGTGAAGGCATGATAACTCCTGAAATAATTTCGCCCCTTTCTTATCGGGGGCATACTTTACGGCCAGTTTACCCGATCCAATGCCAACTTTGAAGAGAGCGGCGGATAGTAGTGGATTGTGGCCACCGGTGGCCGAACGCGATGCGCTATTTGTCAGGTAGAAGCACATCGGAATCAGTTTCTTACTATGGATCGGCTTTCCACCTGAAATCCGCAGTCCCGCAGAGCCAAGGCAACCGCATCAGCGGCGGACGCATCGACTTCCAATGAGAATTCCGTAAGCCGCATGGCCGTGGCGGGGACAAAGGCGCTACATGGAACAATTTCACATTGGTTTTGAATTTTCAATCCTTTGTAGCCAATACCGTGAATTTGATTCAGTGCGATACGCAGATTGGCCAAAGCGTCGGTTGCAAAGGTTCCCTCACGCACCGTGAAGACCACCCGCCGCACGGTGCAGAGAAATAACGACAATTTCTCAAATACGAGCCGTTCAACCGGCATATCCGGAGAAATTTCTTCTGCGGAAAAATGCTGATGAACGTGTGACCACACGTCGTGCAGACATAAATGGTACAAATTCCGCCCGTCGGTAAGTTGTCGGACATCCCAAACCGCCATCGCATCTGCGGAAATCGGCTCAACCGCCCGGAGGAGTATTGGCTCCAAACGATCCACAAATTCATCGGCTCCGGGTGTACCGGAAAGCCGCCCGGTTTTGAATATCTGCATTATGACCTCCGGTAATTCCATGCACACACTCGTGCTCTGTCACACCTACAAATGTAGGAAGGCTGCCTCTCAAAGGACACGCCCACAACCACCTGGCCCTCCGTCAATCCTAATAGTTAGGCGTGACAGCGCACGAGGCCGTATGATGCCATAAAATGAACGCGAAAACCAATCATAAGCGTCCGCCGCCGACAGAATGTCCCGGCACCTTGCGGCGGCTATAGTGCCGGCGCGCTGACTGGAGAAAGTCCCTCATGAACAACTCAAGGGGTACTGCCGCTGGCAGTGATGCGGGGAATCGTATATTGTAAAATGTTATGCAGACGCCCTCGGCCAAGGTGCCGCGACATTCTACCACCCCGCAGCAGCTTCTAGCGGAGGCCCGAAATGTGGTGCGCTCTGAAGCCGCGACGCTTATGCAGGTAGCGGATCGACTGGATCAATCGCTGCCGGCGGCCATCGAACTGATCTACCACCGCACCGGCACACGTTCCTCCGGGACGGTGGTAATCAGCGGTGTGGGTAAATCCGGCTTGGCCGGGCAGCGCATCAGTGCCAGCTTTGCCAGCACCGGAACGCCATCGTATTTTTTACATCCCGTGGAAGCCCTGCATGGCGACTTGGGGCGGGTACGACCGACGGACGTGGCGCTATTATTATCTTATGGCGGCGAAACCGATGAGCTTACCAAATTAATGGACCATCTGAAGCGTGTGGGTGTGCCCACCATAACGATTACCAGCCGGTGCGACAGTACGCTGGGCAAGGTGTCGGATATTTGCATTGCGCTGGGGGCGATTGAAGAGGCGTGTCCTCTGCGGCTGGCACCCACCAGCAGTATTACCTGTATGAATGCTCTGGGCGATGCACTGGTGCTGGGCGTAATGAGTATGCGCAAGTTTTCCGCGGAAGATTTTGCGGCATTTCATCCCGCGGGGTCGCTGGGACGAAAGTTATTGCGTGTGCGTGAGGTCATGAGTTTTAAGATGGGTGAAAATCTGGCGGTGGCGCAAGAATCCACAACCTTGCGACAGGCCATGGCAGCGGAAGATTTGCCGGGACGAAGGGCTGGTGCCATGATTGTGGTCAATGCCAAGGGTTTACTGGCGGGCATCTTCACCGATGGCGATCTACGCCGACGGCTGCGACAATCGAACAATGTGCTGGATAAGCCAATGGCTGAAGTGATGACGGCCAATCCCAAGCGCATTGATGCCGACGCTCTGGCCAGTGAGGCTCTGGCCTTGATGAACAAGCATCGTATTGATGAATTGCCGGTGGTGAATGCAAAGGGCCAACCGGTGGGTTTAATTGACGTTCAGGATATCGTAAGCCTGAGAATTGTGGAATAAACGGCAACCGGCCCATAAACTGGCGGTACCAATTTTAGGAGTGACATATAAATGAACGACTTGGAAAAAACGGCCCCGCGCGGGTTCACCCCGGAAATTCAGTTGTTGATTATGGATGTCGATGGCGTATTAACGGATGGAGGAATCATACGCGATGACAGTGGCCAGCAGATAAAACGCTTTCATGTCCGTGACGGCACCGGGATTGTCTGCTGGCGGAAACTTAATCGACATGTTGCATTGATTACCGGTAAGGAAAGCATGGTGGTGCAGCATCGCGCGGAAGAGTTGGGTATTCAGTACGTATATCAGAATGTCAGCAATAAACTGGATATTTACAATGATCTTCTGCAGCAGCTTGGCTACACGGATGCACAGACCGCCTATATTGGCGATGACCTTCCGGACTTACCGGTGATGCGCAAGTGCGGCTGCCCGATTGCGGTGGCCGATGCCGTGGAAGAAGTCCGTGCCTCAGCGCGGTATGTGACGAAATTTCCAGGCGGATATGGGGCGGTGCGCGATGCCGTGGAATGGATGTGCCGTGGAATGAACCTGTGGGATCAAGTGCTGGCACGCTACCAATAAATCATGGGGGCAGGCGTCAGCAATCAGAGGGTTTAAACCACCTCTGGCGTCACGTTACCATTATGGAGTTCACTTTTTGACTTCAGTGCAGCGTAAAGTTCTGATCTATGTGGCCGGTCTCATGGTCGCGCTGGTACTGTTTATTTGGCTCAAAGGACATTTTTTTTCTTCGGGAACCGGCGGGGGTTCACGGAACGTTACGCCGCTGAGCATCGAACCAGGCACTGGGGCCACTCACCTTACGGTGGATGTGCGCAATGCCAATGGGGTGCTGCAATATGTTATGCGGGCCAATCTGGCGAAACCCGTCGGCGGCGGAGAATATCAACTTATCAAACCCGAGTTGCAGTTTTATAACAGCAGTGGACAGACCATTTTCGTGGACAGTGATACCGGTGATGTGGTCGTCGGTGCCACTAATGGCGGTGGCGGGACGAATCAACTTGACGGTATTGGCAATCCTTATTTGCGCAAGGGCACCCTCACTGGGCATGTGACGATTACCGTTGGCCCTGTGGCATCATTTAAGCGCGGCGTCAAGACGCGGCAATCTTCGCAAATTCAGATGACGTTGGGCCGCCCCTTGCATTTTGATTATCAGCAGGGTTTATTAATCAGTCGCGGCTCGGTAACCGTGCGTGGAGACCAATTACAATTTGACGGCTCGGACCTCACGGTGGAAATTAATCCCGCGAATAAGACGTTGGAAGATTTGCAGATTCTCCATGGTCGAAGATTAATGCTCAGCGGATTATTTCATAACGCTTCCGCGACACCCGCTACAACGCAAAGCCGCCCCGTGTCCGCCAGTACCAACCGTGAAAAAGCCGGCGCGGCTCACGTTCAAGTTGCGCCTCCCACAATGACCACCTATGCACTGACCTTTGGCCGCCATGTCCATGTGGCATTGGGCGCACAGACAATGCTGGCCAATCGCCTGCAACTCTATTTTCAAACGGCGGCGAAAACACCGGCAACGGCTGGTATTAACGATGTACCGAATTCCACCACAACCACCTTGGACAACGCACCGACTGTAAAGCCCGTGCCAACGTCAGCCGTCGCCGTTGATAAAACCACACATTCTCCACTGGTGATTCACTGGACCGGCCCGCTGGTATTGCGTCCCACACGCCATTCACCGGTAGTTCTTTCCGGAAGTCGAGATGTATTCCTTCAGGCCACCGGTCAAACCGGAAATCCAGTGATCATGCGAGACGGCACGACGCGCGTCGGATATGCCCCGCTGGTGACCTACGATTCCGCGTTTCAGCGCGTCACCATGCGGGCCGCAGCACATGTCCCGGTGAAGCTGGCCGATACATCCATGGGATCAATTACGTGTGAAACACTGGTTTACAGCAATTTGACACACCATGCGGAGCTTACCGGTCCGGGATCATTTGACATGTCAGGCAAAACCGCGGGAAAAAATCCATGGCGCGGCTCGTGGTTGAAGGATCTGGTGGTGCAACTGGCACCGGCGCGAAAAACCTTCGCAGCCACCGCACCGGCAATTGGACACGGCAAGCTGGCGGTTAAAAGCATTGAGTTGACCGGCGGCGCACAGTTGGCCAATGCCCAGGTATCGCTGCAAGCACGCCGCTTTACCGCCCGATTTGTTCAAACCACCGGAAATCACTCCGGAAGCGCGCTAAGGTACTTTGCCGCCGATGGAGATGTAAATATTTCCTCTGCCAATGTGGGCCTGCCGGCCGTGGACGCCAACCGCATGGCCTGCCGACATCTGGTGCTTCTAACGCATCAGCCCAAACCGGGTGCCGCCCCGGTTCCCGCTGAACTGCAAGCCGAAGATAACATCGCCTTGACGTTCTATCAAAAAGCCGCGCATGCCGGCGGCCTGCCGGAACGATTCGTCATCACAGGCGGGAAGTTGCAAACCCAATTGGTCCGTCGCACCGGCACCGCCGTCCCAGCCCATGAATCCAAAACCGGTAATCTTGGCGGAAGCTATACCGTGGGCCGATTCAGGATATGGCGTAACACGATTGTCCATATTTATAATATCGGACGACCAATTCGTGCCACCGCGTATGCGTTAATCGGGAATCGTCTGACTGGAACGGCAACGCTGCAATCGCATCGTTCCGGCACAATTAAATGTGCCATTTATCAGGGCGCGGATTGGCTCAAAGGCCGCACGATCGAATTACAGCGAAACCTTCAGCAAGTGACGGTTCCGGGCGGCGGTGAATTAAGCATGCCGGAAGCATCCAAATCCGCTGAACCGCGCGTAGAGGTTTCCTGGAATACACGCATGCAATATTCCGCCAAAACACGGCAGGCAATACTGACAGGGCATATCATCGCACAGCTTGCCGGTCGATCGGATCAGCATAGCAGCCTGACAGCCCCGGCCATGCTGATCCATTTCCGGCACCGCAAGACGGACCGCAATGCCATGCTGCTGGCGCAGTTAATTGCTTCCGGACCTGCCGACCATCATGCGGTGGTAGCGCGTGATGCCAGTTACAGTAAAACCGGCGTATTAATGACCCGCATGCGATTGGATTGTTCAAAGCTGGAATATAATGCCGTCGAAGGACTGTTGAAAATTCCTGCCGCCGGGGAAATGGTTCTGGAGGATTACCGTCCCGCCACCACTGCCAGCGCCGCACAGCAACGCGGGCAAAGCGGTTTTTCATGGGCTGAATCTCTGTTGTACCACGCCAAAACCGGACTGGTGAATCTGCGCGGAAATGTCCACCTGATATTCCGGCCCTTGAAGCCATTAACTTTACCGCTGGAGGCTTCAGGCACTCACGCCAACAATCCCAATTCCGGTCTGGTGTTGCTGAATGCCGATGAACTGCTGGCGAAATTAAATCACACCGGGACGGCGGCCAAAAGCGGCGTGGACCTTGGTATGGGCGGGCCGACGCGATTGCAAAGTGTAACGGCAAATAACGCACTGTTGCAGGTCGGTACTGTGAAGCTGGCCGCGGACATGCTAAATTTTAATGCCGCCACGGAGATAGCACAGGCTTACGGCTTAAATGGTAAAAATGCCATTATCTCGGATGTCAGCGGTAAGATTCATGGCCAAGCTCGGCATATTATCTGGAATCTGAAGAAAAACAAGGGCGGCATCACCGTTATTCAACCCACCGGTTCAGTAAATCTTCCATAATGGCCTGTCCAGGAACCCCCGCACAATTACTTTCAGAGTCTGGCGGCCTGAACCCACCGGAAGTTTCAGCGGGGCCAGACTAATTTCCAGCGTGGGTTAACAGGATGGCGGCCCGCCGGAGGTATCCGGGGGTGGTACAGCCGTGTTGCGGGAGAATATATGTATTGCCAGAGATTTGGCAGCCGGATAAAACGCATACGCATATATTCCCAGCAGCGCTGTGAGTTGTGGTTGCCAGAAAAACAACAGCACCAAAAGCACGATGCGCACCACATAGGCGAACGGTCGTCTACCGCGCAGGTACTGATTGGTGAGATGCGGATATTGAATTCGACTGACCATGAGACCCGAAAGTGCCAGTAAAATCAGTGGCATCAGATACGGAAACACCGTGGCCACGCCGGACTGGGCAAATTCCGGCACATGAAAGGGAAGCAAATGATGCACGTCAGGCCGCAGCGCTTCAAAAAAAATAACCGTCGCGCCAACCACCCCGGCGGCACCGGGTGACGGCAATCCGCGAAATACCAGATGTGATTCAATGCTATGGGCATTGTGGGCGTTAAAGCGAGCCAGACGCAGAGCCGTACACGCCACATAAATCGCGGAGATCATCCAGAAGAACCGCCCATCAACATTCTGGGCCAGGGGACTGAACATATCACCGGCATTGATCGGGGGGGTTAAGACATACGCGATAACCTTCAAGCTTAGAAACGCGGGCACAATTCCAAAACTTACAACATCGGCCAGCGAATCCAACTCCGCACCGAAATCGCTGGTTGCTCGAGTCAGTCGGGCCATAGCGCCATCCAGCATATCGAAGCCCATCGCCCCAAAAATCAGATAACCGGCGATGGCAAAGTCCCCGGGGTGACCGGTCGATCCCGCAACGGGCAGCGAGGCATACCAGATTGCCGAAAAACCGCACAGCAGATTTCCCAAGGTCATCAGGGTAGGTAATAATGAAATGCGCCGGCGCAATCGCCCGCGAATAGGTTCTTTGCGCAACGAACGTGGATCACGATAGCGCATGGACGGCGGCCAATCTGAATTACCTGAACGCAACATTATTTTCAGATTATACCGTATCCCCCCCACCGACCGCCAATGTGATTTATGGATCGTTTGACGGCTTGGCGTATAGTCAACTAGCATACACGTTGTATTTGCGTGTCTGGTTGCCTCAATAAGGGGTAACGATAACATACGCAACCGGACGGTCAGGACTTTGGGACGGGGTAACGCCCGGCAAGACGGAACATGATTGATAACCACGACGCGGAACAAATCGCAGCACTATCAAGTGTCCGAAATGCGATTGATCAAGCCGAAGATACGGTGAGCCAACCGACGCCAGAAGCGTCGCCTTCCACACCGCTGGAACCATCTATTGCGATTATTTCCGATATTCACGCCAATCTTGAAGCCCTGACGGTGGTGATGGAAGAAATACGCCGACGGAATATCACAAATATCTGTTGTCTCGGCGATGTGATCGGTTATGGCCCCAACCCGCTTGAATGCCTAGATACAGTCATTGAGAATTGCGAATTTACAGTCATGGGAAACCATGATTTCGCCATTTTTTATGAACCGTTTAATTTCAATACCGCCGCGGAAAATGCCGCCTACTGGACGCGCCAGCAGTTTGAAAACGACACGGATATTGCGCGCCGCAATCGCCGCTGGCGCTATCTTGGCGGCATGCAGACACGCGTGCTGCATCCACGTTTCATGGCGGTACATGGTTCACCCCGCCGCCCCATCAATGAATATATTTTCCCTGATGATATTTTCTCGGCATCCCAGAAAATAGCTCTGATTTTTGAGCGGGTCAATCATTTATGTTTCGTCGGCCACACGCATGTGCCAGGCGTTTTTGTGGCCCAGCCCGATTTTTATTCGCCCGATGATTTGAACAACCGTTATGACATTACCGAGGAAAAAGCCGTCATTAATGTCGGCAGTGTCGGGCAACCGCGGGATCATGATCCGAGATCCAGCTTTGTCATTCTACATCCAACCCATGTTGAATTCATTCGGCTGGCCTATGACATTAACACGACGGTCGACAAGGTTCGCGGCATTGACGCTTTGGACAATTTTTTAGGCCAGCGCCTCTTGGAGGGTTCGTAAACCGCCCGGCGGATTTGCCGGACCGGTGAAGAACGCTTTTCGTTCACCCTATCTGCAATGGAAATATTATGGATATAAAAAAAATCATCCAACTTGTGCTCATTGCCCTGATTGCCGGCATTGGCATGCAATTGATCATGGGGCATTTTTTCAGCAAACCCGCGGCAACGGTTCCGATCGCAACATCACAAAGCCCCCGGAGGCCGGCGATTGAGTCTGTTGTGGCAGCCCCCGCAAAAATCGTACGCTTAGGCTCCAGCGCCCCCGCCGAAGGGAAAAAGTTTTTGCTGGCCATGTGGGTGGATAATGTTTCCGCCGGCATCAAACGGGTGGAACTTAACGCGCTTCAATATCGCCAATCGGTAAAATCATCGAAGCCACTGGTACTTATGACGCATCGCCAAGGTGCACCACTGCCTTATTCAACGCAGGCCGTCACGGTCAATGGTGCCATGTATGATGTCGGTTCATTGGCATGGTCTTTCGTGACACCGCCCAAGGCCGATTCCACGCAAGCCGTGCTGGAGCTGCAACTGGAAAACAGCCATAACCAGCCACTGGTACTGCTGAAAAAGATCTTTACAATCCATCCCCTGGATTACCAGATCACCATTACACAGGAAATTGAAAACCTCACCGATAAGCCGGAAACCGTTCAATTGCGGATGCTTGGACCAACCAATCTCCCGCAAACTGATCGGCAGGCGGATTTGCGCACGTTCTGGTGTACCGGCTATCGTGCGGCCAGCAAATATCTCGATACCACAGGCTTTCCACATCCGGGTGTGCAGCCGCTGCTGGCCGCAGGTGTGCAACCCATACCGCTGGGAGATTTTACGGGGCAGAATCGCCTGCTTTGGATAGCATCATCCAATCGCTTTTTTACCAGCATCATGCGACCAATGCCCTATGGACCAGTGAAATATCTGCCTTTGGATAATGGCGGAAGGATCCCCGCCGTCAATTATCTTAAATCCGCCACGCTGGAACGCGTGGATCAGAAGGCCGCGCTGGCCAATCCGCGGGGCGTTTTGGCCGTGCGCATAACCAGTAAAAATCTTCTTCTGCCCCCCCATAACACCACAGCCATGCCGCTGGCGGTGTATATGGGGCCGTTGAAGCGATCTCTACTGATGGGTTCAGCCAAGGCCCAACCCGGCACCCCCGCCTATCAATACCATTTGTATAACTATCTGTCGGTCATTGATTTTGGGCGCGGAAGCTACTGCGCGTTCTGCACGTTTTCATGGCTGTCTCTGATTATTTTGAAAATTCTGGATTTAATTCACCACTATATCTTTGGAAATTATGGCGTCGCTATTATCATTCTGGTGCTGGTGGTCCGACTGCTTTTGCACCCGTTGACGCGATGGGGTCAGGTGAACATGGCCACCATGCAACGCAAAATGGCCAAAGTTCAACCGGAAATGGAACGCATTCGCACCAAATTCGCCAAAGATAAGCCGCGGCAACAGCAGGAAATTATGGCGTTATATAAAGAGCGCAATATAAATCCCGCCGCCAGCGTACTGGGCTGTTTGCCCATGTTGCTGCAAATGCCGATTTGGATTGCTTTGTATTCCGGCCTTGCCGTGGACATTGATCTGCGACAAGCCGGGTTTATTCCCGGCTGGATAACCAATCTGGCCAACCCCGATACCTTGGCGACTTTTCATACCCCGTTCTCGGTATGGTTTCTTGGATATACCTACCACGGACAGGATTTCATTTCAATTAATCTTCTGCCGGTTCTATTAGGGGTGGTATTTTTCCTGCAAATGCGCTTTCAGATGAAACTCGCGCCGCCGCCAGCCGATCCGCAGCAGGCGCAAACGCAGAAAATTTCCCAGTACATGGTGATTCTCTTTCCGTTATTTCTTTATAACGCTCCGTCGGGATTAAATTTATATATCTGCGCCAGCACGCTCGGCGGATTGATTGATACAACGTTGGTGCGACGACATCTCAAGCGATTGGAAGCCCGCCAGGCACTCGCGGATACCGTCATTGATAGAAAGTAACGGTGCCGATGCCTCTGGATCAGCCGCCGTGCCACCAATCGGTTTGTTCCTTTGTGAACCCGCAATCACCGGTGGAAGAAAGCATTACTTGGGTACTTCTCCGCTTGTGCGTGCTGTCGGCCAGATGGAAACCGCTCCCTGTGTCTCAAGTAACGCCGTCAGATCATCCTTGGGTTGGGTGGTGGTCAGGGAGGTTAGAAATTCCTTGTATCCCAGACGGGTTATCAGCAGCGTCCAGGCCTCAGCGCTATGTTCATGCCCGCAATGGCCATATATATCCAGGCCTTTCGCCACACCGTGATGAATATGCGGCGAAAGCAATAGGTCGCAATCTTCATGGCCATGGGAGCGGTCGCGCAATACCGGCTTAAATACCCGATTGATATATTTGAACAGATCCGACCGGTGGTGCAGATGATGAATATCATCATCAAAATGCTTGGGATTTAATACCTCGGCACATTCATCACGCGTCATGATAGGCAGATAACTTAAAGAAGCGTCCACCTGAAGGCGTAATTGCTCCATCCAGTGTTCATAGGACTGGGCCATAATTTGCGATTCTTTAACCTCGCTCTCGTGGCCGCAATTCGGACAACAAATTTTCGCCGAATGAAAAAAGAATGACAGAAATGGCTTTTTTATATGCGTGTGATCCATCGCCTCCGCACAGGACGGACACATCATGACAACGTTCGGTCTATTTTCCTGCGAACTCATGCCCGGTACCTTCCTTTCCGAGCCTTTCCGATAAGGCGGCAATACCACGACCTTTCCGGACCGACTCGCCAGCATGCTGCATGAGACACGATTTTCGTTGCTTCCTGCTTCCTCAGCGCGACGACCGCCTGAAAAACACCTGATCCGGTTGACGTCATTTGTCCTGTTGGAAATATTCTCGCCGAGAAGGCTATTCCGCAACACGACACCTATAACACTTTTACTACTTTTCCTCGGAAAAAGCAAAACAATGCCACGACGTATCGGTCAACATTGAAATCATAGGCCCTTTATTGCAGCATGATATACAGCGTATTGGATGGTAAGCGAAGAGTGACGGCTCCGCCGCTGCTCCGCACCGGCACGGATGCAACCGCGTAACCATCGGCATTCAGCAATGTTGCCTTCCGGATGTATGGATTATCAATTTTTACCGTGGCATGAATATCTGTTACTTGCCATGGGTTGTTGCCGGTGGTGATGATCTTGCGCCCTTCGATGTGTTTCCCTTTATTCGAAAATCGCATCGGCTGACTCCGCCAGCCAACTGGGCGGGCCATGGTGCCCACCTGCACGAGAATCCGGTGGCTGATATTTAAGGGAAGGCCATCCATGGAAACAATGAGAATCGACGCATACTTATTGGAGCATTGGATGGTGGTATCGGCCAGATGAAATCGCCGGTTCTTATCATGCGAAAAAAAGCCGACCGCTCCCTGGGCCTTGGGGGTGTTGAGGGTGCAGAGCCCAAGGCGATAATTCAGATGAATCTGGCCGGTATCGCTGACAACTGTTCCGTGGTTGGTATGAATATAGCGGGATAGATCGGCTACATAACTCTGTGCGGGATTTCCGCCATAGCTGACCCGCACCGGCCCCACCAGAAACGCCAGCGGATTAACCGGCTTTTTGATATTGGAATCCGGGGCGATATTGTTGATGTCGCGATTGGGATCGTAATGGGCGTCTTCCGCGATGATCGGTGTGCGCCGCTGCCACATATCCTTAAGACTGCGGCGCTCAATAACCGCAGGTGCGCCGCACCGAATGTAATCGCGGCGAAACATCAACGCCGCAGCCGGGAACTGGCCGATCTGTTCGGGGGTGGCAATCGACCACTCAAACATCGGATGCCACCAGGGATTGTTCGTGGGGGCAAATGGTTGATGCCATTGGCTGTGGATTGAAAACCAGTTAAAACTTGCCACCCCGGTAAGCGACGTATATGCGGCAACGAGAAACGGTCCCTCGGCCTGATATTTATCCGGGGCCACCCATTGACCTTCCATAACCACCATCGGATAACCAATTACCTGCTTGAGATTCACCGGGATGGAGCGCGGATGCGTCAGGCATGAAAAATTGGTATATAAGTCGCCGGGCATGATGGCCCACGCGGAATTTTTTCCGATATGGAGGCCCGATGTGTAACGATCAATGGCCAGAACATTGCCGGCGGTATAAGTCCATCGCTCGACATCATTGAGCAGCAACGGATCGACCGTTATCCAGTTTCCGGGATTAATTAATTGTCTGGCCCCCAGGGTGTTGTGGATATAAGCCGCCATCTTCTGGTTGAAACGATACATGGTGCGGGCAAAGAAATGGAGTTGATCGGCCAATCGCAGGGCCATGCCGCCGGTTTCATGCTGTGTCCAGAACCAGTTAATAAACATCCCGGCGATCCCGTGGGCAAAATCATCGCCCGGCGCATGAACGCCATGCCACGCTTTGAGGGCGTTATCCAGCGATCCATATTTTTTAATGAGCCATCGGGCGTAGATGGCTTCTATTTCAAGGCGCTGCGCATTATCTTTCGATGGAATACTGATAATGTCTTGCATATTCCAAAACAGCATGGAGTCTTCATTTTGCAGCGAAATAATTGCTACCGCCGGGTCGTGGCCCAGTGGAATTCCCGTATATGGATTGGGTCGCGTCAAGAGCGCCCGCATCCAGGCTTTGTATCCACGTTGCATGGTGGGATCCCAGAACAGCAACGACATGGCGGAGGTGGGATTGCCGGGAACATGCCAGGATTTTTGAATACCATGCCGCGACACCGCCACGGCCCAATAAGGACAAATCGTCGTATAAATTCCCTGACGTTTCATGGCGGCGACCAGCTTCCAGACCTGATGCAGCACCGTGGTGTTCACATCGGTTATCCGCGAACCGGGCTGCACCGGCGCAAGGGTACCGTGAAATCGCACCATGTTGACGCCATACCGGGCGAGAAATCTGGCGGCATTTTCGGTGGCCTTAAATCCCTTTAAATCACCGGCAAAACTGGTAACACCCCAGAACCGTATGGGTTTTCCGTCACCGCGGACGAATCCATAACCGCTTTTGGACACGCGGATAAAGCCGTGCTCCCCCGCGACTTTTTCATTGAGACTCCGAAGATTCAGCAGAGCCTTCCCCTGATTCTGCGATTCTGGTGTCTTAAATGTCCATGCTCCGGAAGATGCGGTTGCCCCAAAAACACAGCCATATTGGGGAATCAACGGAATTGACATTCCAAGAACGAAAACGATCAATGGCGGTAATTTTTTCACTGCGGGGACTCCGGATCAAATACGGACCACCACTTTTATTTTAGCGCGGCTAAATCGCACGGTCAGTCAAGGTGAACCGTCGGATAACAAGCAACATTCCCATAGTAGTGTAGATCGCGACCAACCAGTAAAGGCTTTGCGCATCACGCTGCGCTTGACACGCATGGATGATCATGGCTGTGGGAAATAGTGCTATCCAATGGCTCCGAAGACCACCGGAAAGCCAGGGAAATATCGATGCTTGAATCAGCCAGATTCCGGGTGTCAACACAAATGCCCCCGTGCAGAGACCCGTAATCATTGCGCGAAGAGTCGGTTTAAACCGCATCGTCCACACCGACATGCCAAGCATAAACATTGCCAGCGCCAACTGTACAAGTACCGTATGAATCGCTATTTCACGGTGAATCTGACTCAACCAACCAGCTGTGGCCAAAACAGGCGTGACCGTCAGCAACATTGCCAGCATGTGCCATGGCAAATCAGCGGCGGCCCCAACCGCATCCGTCGTTGTGGTGGCCGCAATCATCGGAGTCGTTACACACATAACCAGTGCCAACATCATATTGGTGTACAGCCAAGCCTCGCCCCAGGCCGCCCCGGCAATCGTTTGGCTGTTCCATCGCCATCCTGATGCCGCGGCAATAATGCCCAGCCAGACAGCACCGGATCCGATTATTATGATTCCACTGTTCACAGACTTCTTATTCATGAGACTCATTCCACTTCCGGAACAATTGCATGTTCTACTCCATGGCTGTAGTTTAACCGATGAACACTGTTCCGGTTTAATTTCTCCGAATTATCATTCCCTGCCGGGTGCGTGACACATAATACGCGGTTCGGCGATTCCTATAAGCACAAAAAAGTGGTGGCCCCTTTTCGGCAGTTGCACATCATAACAATATGGTAACATTATTTACGTTGTTATGGAGTGTTCACATTGATGGAAACACAAAAGCCCGGACGATCACTGTTTATCACTGGTGTACTGCTGATCGCTTTAGCCCCGGCTGGCTGCACTGAAAAGAGCAGGCCCACGGCCCAAACGATCTCTCCGGCTAAGCAGATGCGCTATTTGGATAATGGCCACCTCCGTATCGGCATAGATCTGGCCATGGGCGGAGCTATCACCTACCTGGCCCAATCCGGCAAGAGGGTAAATCTGATCAACCACGTTGATCTTGGGCGTGAAATCCAAATGTCTGATTATTCCGGACCGGTACCCTACATTCCGCCAGGGCGGCAAATCGCGCCCTATTGGACCGGATTGGGCTGGAACCCGGTTCAGGCTGGCGATGCATTTAAGCATCCGTCCAAAGTTCTGTATTTCAAAAATAATGGTCACAGCATGGTGGTACGGTCCATTCCCATGATTTGGCCGCTGGATAATCAACCGGCGCATTGCAGCTTCCAGACACGTATCACGCTGCGAAAAAATACGGTGATTGTCCATTGTCGAATGGTAGTATTCAGAAAAGATCTCACACAATATCCGGCCCGCCCGCAGGAATGTCCCGCAATTTATACCATCGGCAAACTTTGGCGGCTGATGGCATATACCGGAGACCACCCTTTTACAAACGCCCCCGTAACAATGCTGGATCCTCCCGCCCTTCTGAAACGCAAAATGCAGGTATTTGCCCGGACACGAAAAGGTGATCCATGGGTTCCATTTAACGCCACGGAAAACTGGGCGGCGCTGGTCAATAATTCCGGATTCGGATTGGGAATCTGGGCACCGCCGGACTATGAGTTTTCCGGCGGATTTTACGGTGCGATCCACGGAACCGGCGGCCCGAACGATAGCCAAACCGGATATATCGGCCCGAATTTTTTTGACATTATTGATCATAATATCACATATACTTATCACTACGTATTAATTGTCGGTTCGCTGAAACATATTCGGGCGTGGGTATATGATCATGCGCCGCGCCCGGGATTGCCGATGTGGACGTTTATCCATGATCGGCAGCATTGGGTTTATGTGGATGCCCATGACACGGGATGGCCCATTAAAGGATGTTTGCATGTTTCTCTCGGCGGCCAGCATCCGCAACTCATCAGTCCGGCCTGCTTCTGGCAGGCGGCCAAAGCTCCGGTGCTGTATATTGATGCGGCCTTCAAAACAACCGAAAAAACGGGCGTGGTGTTCTGGCGCAGCTTTCACAATGCCGACATTTCATCGCAATCCCGCGTGACTTTTCCTATTAAGGGGGATGGCCGATACCATCACTATGCCATTCGTCTGGCCGGGCGGAAGACCTACCGCGGCCCGATGATGCAATTGCGGATTGATCCGGTCATCACCGGTCAGCGCGACGCGTGGGTTAAAATTCGTTCCATTGGTTTCACGCGCTGAATGCCGATAATCATTCGCAAGCGCTTGTTAACGTTAACGCCGTGTCTTAAAAAAACTTCTAAGTAGCTCCGCACACTGATCAGACAGAACATCCGGCGTTATTTCCAGCCGATGATTTAAACGCGGATCATCGGCAATGCGGTAAAGTGTCGTCACCGCACCGGCCTTGGGGTCGCGACAGCCAAAAATAACCCGACGAATTCGGGCATTGACCAGCGCACCGGCACACATGGGACACGGTTCAAGTGTGACATAGAGATCACAATCCGTCAGTTGCCAGCGTTTTAATGCCGCGCCGGCTTGTCGTAATGCGATTATTTCCGCATGGGCGGTGGGGTCGCTGTCCGCCTCGCGCTGATTGCCCCCCGTACCTACAATGTGCCGGTGGCCGTTAATTTCCTGCACAATCAAAGCGCCAACCGGAATTTCATCGCGCGCTGCGGCAGCGTTGGCCAAGTCGATGGCCGTGCTCATAAATTGTATATCATGATCGGTCATTATCATGAAGCGCAACGCGGATGCACTTTATTCCCCTTTTTCGCCACGGTCGCCGAACACGTTACTGACTGCGGCCCATGGAGTACGGCGAAGAGTGGCCATATTGTTAAGTATCCAGAGCATACACGGAACAAATGACTATTATCCAATAATTTTTTGGGCACGCCCCAATGAGCCGACATTAAAAACGCCGCTATATCCCATCTGTTTAAGGACTCTGCACGCCACGGCACTTCGCGTACCGCTGTGGCAATGCAGAAGCAGCACCTGCTTTTTGTCCGGCAAATAGCCTTGGGCACTGCTGTGGAGGATATCCAGTGGAACATTCATCGCCCCCGGAAGATGGTGCGCCTTGAATTCCGCCGTGCTGCGCACGTCCACCAGCAAAGCCCCCTTCCGCAGATGTGATCGGGCCTTTTCCAAGGAAATAAGCCCCATGCGCCTAATTACCAGAAACCCCGTTACAATTGCAATAATTAATACAATCACATGCCAGTTCATACCGCTATTGTCGCAGAAAACTCTTCCAACGCAAATTTGCTCCGCTATGCAGTCCCGCGTCATCGCCACGCGATGCGACGTGTGCTCTCTTACCAGTCTCCGCCGCCACCGCCCGTACCCGTGGACACACACTATCGCAGGCCTGGTAAACCAGGGACAACGAAAGGAGTACCCATGGCAATTGCGCCACGGTAAACAATTGCATCGTCGGACGACTTTTTACCAGTGGTCAGTTCCCGTAGACAGTGACGGCGGCTCATCATTGTGCGCCGCTGCCCAGTTTTTGTTCGGTAGCGCCCCGACGGATACATTCCAGGTACCGCCTTGAAAAACCATCCGCTCCGGCAGCCACGGCTTATTGAGTGGCTTCCCGTCCAACGTTGCAGATTGGATGTACATATTTTTACCTCCGCCGCGCGGTGTGGTAATGATGAAGGTTTTGCCGGAATGAGGTGCCTGCAGGTGAATGATGATTTTGGTGAATCGCGGCGTGCTAAGTTCAAAATCCGGCACCCCGGGGTCCACCTGATAGAGTCCTATCTGCGTTAACACATACCAGGCTGACATTTCACCACAATCGTCGTTCCCGGCGCTTCGGGTTTTGCTCCAGGCCAGGCCAAAAGGCGAATCCGTGAATGAAGTATCCGCATTTTCAGCTATCCAGTATTGACTACGCCACGGTTGGCGGCAATAGTCAAAAAGATATGGTGCCTCCAAGTCCGGCTCATTGGTGGGGTCGTATTGACCGGCAACAAAAAAATGCTCCAGCCGCGCCGCAAAGGGCTTGTCACCTCCCATCAACGAAATCAAACCATGCACATCCTCCGGAACCAGCCAATTGTATTCCCAAGCCGAACCTTCACAGTAAAACTGCCAGTTCCATTGGTCGCGGGCTTTTTTGTTCAAGGGCATCCACGCGCCCAAGGCATTTCGCCCCTGCATGAACATGGTGGCGGGATTATACATGGAAGTATATTGCAGCGCATCGCCAAACAGTACGTCGGCATCCTGTGGTTTATGTAAATCCAACGCCAAGTGCCCCAGTGACGCATACGCAATATCGGTTTCCTCCGCGGAAGCCACATTGGTGTTGATCGGCAAAATACTGCCATACTTCTGCCCATTGAGACTTTCATAAGGCTGCGTCGAACTCAAATCCGCATGGCCTTGGAGATAATCTGGAAAACATTGCCTGGCCATCGCTTGATAGGCGGCATGGATATTGAAGCGGTGCAGCCCCGCCTGCCAAATTTCGGTCAGGCAGTTGGTTAAAGGAAAACCGTTCATGACACCGGTGGGCCGGTTGGCGAAAGGCCAGCGATCAATAAAGCCAAGTTGTTTGGCCATCTCCACCACCGATTGCGCCATGTCCTGCACCCTTTGCGGTTCAATGATCGTTAACAGCGGCATCTCACTGCGGTAGATGTCCCAACCGGACCAATTGGCGTAAATATGACGATGCCCGGCCGGTACACGATGAATTTTATTGTCATAACCAATATACCGCCCATCAACATCATCAAACACATTCGGTAACAGCAGGGCATGATAAAGCGCGGTGTAGAAAATTTTCCGGCGATTTAACGTACCACCACGTACGGTAATTACCGCCAGCGCTTTGTTCCAGCGGGCATGATCCTGCCTGCGAACGGCATTGAAATTAAAATGCGGTATCTCCGCCGCCAAATTTTTCTCCGCTCCGCCAACGCTGACAAATGAAATGCCAATGCGAAGTTCGACTACTCTGGCGTGGCGGGAGGCGGGATAACTTGCAAACGCTCCGATCGGGGGGCCGGGAAGGCGCAGCTTGGGACCCGTGCCTTTGGATGTAATGGCCGCTCCCACATTCCGGGCTTGCACCTCCTTTTGACCACCCGGGATAATGGTGGAACCCTGCCACACGCCACTGGTCTTGAATGGCTGACTGAACTTCATCACAAAATAAACCGTGAAAGGTTCATTGGTTTGACAGAACGTCAAACTGGTAACCGATCCGGCAAGGGTATGATTATTGACAATCTGAATGTTGGAGCCGACGGTGGTGGTTAAGGTGTGACTGATGGGAACTAAAATGTTGGCTTGCTTATTGGCCGGAAATGTAAATTTCGCCATACCGCAGTGCGTAGTGGCGGCTAATTGCGCGTTGATACCCCAGGTTTTTAAAAATACCCGATAATAACCGGGCGAAGCAGCCTCCCGCTTGTGGCTGAAATCAGAGCCATACTGCTTAGGCTGCACCTGCAGCGGTCCCGTGGTGGCTGTAAAAAACACATCGCCATAGCTGGGGCATCCCACACCGCTGAGATGCGTCATACTGAAACCACTGATGTGATGTTGCTGGTAAATGTAGTAACTGTTGACGTGCATATCCGGGCTTAGCTCCACCATGCCGAAAGGCGTGCTGGCACCCGGCTCAATATCACCGCCCTGGGCGGTGCCCACAAGCGGATTGACCAATGCAGCTAAATTCGTGCTTCCGTCTATGCTGGCGGCGCGTGACGCCAGCGGGGAAAAGAGCATTACCATCATGATCGCCAAAGCCGCAAAAGTAAGCTTCCGAAAGAATATAAATGACATACAACACTCCTATCTTCGATAACACAATAACCACTGATGGTCTTTTGGCAAGAACGAAATTCACCGCAGTCGAGCAAGGGCGTGGCAAGTTTTCCGGGCGAACAGCGAAATCAACGGCGTAAATGCCGGCGATTAGAGAAGGATTCGTCCTGGAAACGCGTACCCCGGACCCCTGCCCGGATTTACTGCCACTCTCCCCAGTTCACTATTGCGACTGGCGGCTTGTTGTTGGGCGGCTGGTGGGGTAAAGTTAACCGTGTACTGGTTGGTAATGAAACTCTCGGCGCTACGGGAATTCGACTTCATGGTTATTGTTACCGGTCCATTTTCATGGGAAAGGGTGGAAAGCGCGGTGGAAAAGGTTCGGCAGCGTTTGCTTCGGTCTGCAGCCGCCCTGCGGTCAGCGGGTGTGTTGTACGCCGTCGTCGGAGGAAATGCCGTTGCGCTGTGGGTGTCACGTATTGATGAAGCTGCGGTCCGCAACACCCAGGATGTGGATCTGCTGATTCGGCGCACTGATCTGGATCGTGCCCGAATGGCCTTGGAAGCAGCGGGATTTGTCTATCGCCACGTCGGCGGAATGGATATTTTCCTTGACGGCCCGGGTGCCAAACCCCGTGAGGCGGTGCATCTGGTTTTCGCTGGTGAAAAAGTCCGTCCGGAGGAGTTGCTTCCCAATCCTGATGTCATGGAATCCGAAGAAACCGATTTATTTTGCGTGCTGTCACTGGAGGCACTGACGCGGATTAAGTTGACGGCGTTCCGCGATAAGGACCGAGTGCATCTGCGCGATCTCATAGATAGTGGGCTTATTGACGGCCATTGGCCGGAAAAGTTTCCGTCGCCTCTCGCGGCGCGTCTGCAGCAGTTGCTCGACACACCGGAAGGGTAGGATTGTCGTTACG
>JAJYGE010000088.1 GCA_021785155.1 Planctomycetota bacterium | reverse complement strand
TGAATGTGCGATGGCAATCCATGGCTGCGTGTGATACCCTTTCCTGTATTCTCATAGGCTGTCTCCTTTATATAAGCCGACTGGACATCATACCGTCCGGGGGGAGACAGCCTTTCATGGGATTAAATGCTGGCGGCCACCGCCGCCCAAAAACATCTCTGTCCTCGCGGCCAACCATATTTGCTCTACTATTCAACTCTCTCCTGCTCGCCTGCTCTGCGGCCACCGCCGCGCCCAACCATATTTGCTCACCTGTTCACCTGCTCCAAAATCACCTGCTCCGCGGCAGCAGCAGCCGCCGCCCGCGCTTGGCGATTCCGGTGAACTTGGGGACAATACCCGCTGTGCGCTGCGGCGGTTGAGGTTTTAACTTTGGTGCACATGGACAGGTGAAAGGATGCGCGATGGCCACAGAACATAATTTACAAACGCCACTACACGTTGCCGTCGTCGGTGCCGGCCGGATGGGTGGCCATCACGCGCGCATTTATGCTTCTTTGCCGGAGGCGAAGCTGGTCGGCATTGTGGATACTGATTTATCGCGCGCCCAAACGCTGGCACAACCATACAACTGCCAGGCCTTCACCTCTGTGGAAGCATTGCTGCAAGCCTTTCCAAAACTCAATGCCGCCAGCATTTCCACGCCCACTATTTACCATCGCGCCTTGGCTCAAACGCTGCTGAGTCGGCACATTGACACACTCATTGAAAAACCGCTGGCACCAACCCTGGCCGATGCCGAGGCGCTGGTAGCTTTGGCGCGGAAGCACGCATGTATATTGCAGGTGGGCCATTCCGAGCGCTTTAATCCGGTGGTTCGGGCTTTAAGCAAGCACACACTGGAGCCACGGTTTATTGAAGTTCATCGCATCAGCCCCATGCGCTTTCGCAGTGTGGATATCGGCGTGGTGCTGGATTTGATGATCCATGACATTGATATTGTGCATCATTTTGTGCATTCACCCGTAGCGTCCATTGCCGCTGTTGGCGTGGCGGTTATTGGACAGCATGAAGATGTGGCCAATGCCCGCATCGTTTTTGCCAACGGCTGCGTGGCCAACATTACCGCATCCCGCCTGGCCATGAAAACCGAACGCCGCATGAGGCTCTTCAGCCCGGATGCGTATGTGAGTGTGGATTATCAGAAAAAGGCCGGTGTGGTCATTACAAAAACCGCCAATCAGGCGCAGCTTGATATTCTGCAACAAAAACTTGCCGCGGAAGAAACCCCTGATTTGTCCAATCTGGATTACACTGAACTGGTACATGTGGATCAGTTGGAAATCGATGATCAGGAACCACTGAAATTGCAATTGCAATCGTTCTTACACGCGGTACGCAAACGCACGCAGCCGGCGGTAACCGGTGAAGACGGAGCATTCGCCGTGGATGTCGCTACGCGCATTACCACGGCCATCGCCCAACATCAATGGGGCGACCAATAAGCCGCGGCGTTTGAATCCGGCGCAAAACGTCCCAGACTTGGCCCGGTGTGGTTATAATCCATTTGCTTTGGTGAAGTGCGTCAGAACAGGACACACCCAATGGTTGCCGTGGTTTTATATTTTCAGGTTCATCAGCCGTACCGCCTCCGACGTTATAGCATCTTTGATTCTGATTCCGACTATTTTGAAACGCAGGCCAACCGCCGCTACACCCGGGAAATTGCCCATCGCAGTTATGTTCCCGCCACCAAAGTGCTCCTGGAACTGGCGCAGCAATATGGCGCGGCATTTCGGGTGGCAATGGGTGTAACCAACACCGCGTTGGAGCAACTCGCGGATGATGCCCCGGAAGCGGTCGCCTTGTTAAAGGAACTTTCGGCAACGGGGTGTGTGGAATTTCTTGGGGAAACTTCCCACCATAGTCTGGCGTGTCTTTATTCACCGGACGAATTTGCCGCACAGGTCAATTTGCACCGCCGAACCATTGAGCATTTTTTTGGGCACAAGCCAACCATTTTCCGTAACACCAATCTTATTTACTCCAATGAGGTGGGGCGACTGGTGGCCGCATTAAACTATCAGGCTGCGATTACCGAGGGGTGGGAAGGAGCGCTGGGAAATCGCAGCCCGGGACATGTATACAAAGCCACGCGTGAACGGTTGAAACTATTGCTGCGGCATTATCGCTTGAGTGACGATTTATCACTGCGTTTCTCCGCCCAGGATTGGATCAACTGGCCGCTGATGGCGGATAAATATGCCCGCTGGTTGCATGGCACCGGTGCGGAGGGAGAATACTGCCTGCTGGGCATGGATTACGAAACATTTGGCGAGCGGCATTGCGCCGCAAGTGGCATATTTGATTTCCTGCGGGCGTTGCCGCGGTTTGTGCTGGAAAATGGGGACCACTTCAGCACGCCTTCGGAAGTTATCGCGCACAACGAGCCGGTGGCGGAATTAAGCATTCCACGGAATATCTGCTGGACCGATGTGCAACGGGATTTATCGCCCTGGCTGGGCAATGCCATGCAGGCCAACGCACTGCAGGAACTGTATCGGCTGGAACAGCCGATTAAAGACTCCGCCGATCCCGCATTATTAACAACCTGGCGGAAACTAAGTTCCAGCGATCACTTTTTGTATATGAACACCCGATTTTTTGGGGATGTCAATACCCCGAGTTTCAGCATGCATGAATCGCCTTATGACGCATACATGAATTATATGAGTGTGCTTGATGCGCTGGGGGCACGCGTGCAGACCTAGCGGGCGTACCGGCCATGGCGCATTTCTTTCTTTGATCGCTAATGGGTATAAATAATGTAATGAATTTCTTCGCTACGGGCGATAAAAAGCTTGTAGGCGACCGTTTTGATATGGTGAAATGACCAATGGCACGCAGGATTCAACCATCAATTTTTAAGGCCTTGGCCTGTGCTGCAACTCTTGCGGCGGGGCTGGTGCCGTTCGTTGGTGGATACCAGATTCAGGCGCAGTCTTCCACGGTGGCACCATCTGTTGCTACTTCGGCTCGCGCTTCAGTATTGCTGGCGAAGGGACTGAAAGATTTATCTTCTGAACGCTATGCAATTCGGCAGCGCGCCACGAAAATTATCCAAACCGCACTGGGTATGCAGCTTCAAGCCATTGTCAACGCCGGCGGCCCGGAACAGGCAACGCGGCTGATTAAATTGCTGGATTTTAATATCAATCTGGATCGCTGGACCATGGCGGTTATCAAGTTGCCGCAGGCAAAGCGCATGGCCATGTTTAACTGGGGGATTCAGTCGGCGGTGCTGCCGCTGGTGGGAGCCGCCTTTGCGCGGCGCGCGGTCATACGGGCATCATCGGCGGAGGGGTTGGCAAAAATATCAGGAAGCAACAGCAATTGGATACTGGATCGACTATTGGGTGATCAGCGGCGCGTGGTGTATCTTTCAACCATGGCCGCACTTTGGGACCGCAAGCCCTCGGCAAAAATGGTGCAAATTGTATTCCATCGGGCGGTGGGCAACATGACCATGTACAGCGGAGCCACCACGCGGCAGGTGGTGCATTTTAATGGTCAGCCAATTTATATCATGCACTTCGTGAATTACTGGCAGCAGGCGCAGGATGGCCAATATGCGGCACAATTATTGGAGCATTGGCATCCGGATCATCTGAAATCCATGCTGGTTAACTTCACGGAAAAAATGGCGCGGCAGACCGGGGCCAATGATATACTCCAGAATCCCAGCATGTTGCAGGGACGCAATTTTATTGAGCTATTTTCACAATACAAACCGCTGCTGGCAGCGCCCTACCTGCTGAACTTAATTTGCCGGCCTCAGACCAATCAGATTAATTTCGTATTTAACGGCCAAAGCGTGCATTGGGATAATCGCACCATTCCACTGTACCTGCTGGTATTGCTCTCCGGGCATAAGCCGCAGCATTATCATTTTTTCAAATCCGCGTTGTATGGCGGCAGTTGGTTGTTTAATACTCAGGTGCAGGAAGAAACCACCATCAAAGCCATGCTGAAATTCTGGAAACAACGCGGCATAGCGCCGGTTCCACCCATTCAACCGGGATCCAATAAACCTGCCGCCGGCCCACCCGGTGTCATCCATCCCCCCGGTCTGGCCATTCCCCCCATCGCCATACCAGCCGGCCGCATGCACGTTTTGATCAAAAAATTGCGGACGAAAAAACCGTCACCCGCGCCCCCATCAACTGCGCAGCCGGTGCGGTAGATCTTCAGCCTAGGAGCCTGTCCAAGTAATCGCAATCCCGGCCATTACTTGGACAGGCTCCTAAAATACTACTCATCGGGTGGTTCCTGATGGGAATTATGCCGCCGGATGAATTGGCGTTAGAATATCAGTCGCGTTTACGGCAGTTGAGCCGGCGTTGATCGGAAAACGGAAGCACACTTTCGCCATCCTGAAGGTGCCCAAACTTACGGCGGGATTTTATGATACGCGTGATTGAAGCCCTGAATTTTCGTTGCCTGCGATATATTCGTCAGCCACTGGGACCTTTTCA
>JAJYGE010000264.1 GCA_021785155.1 Planctomycetota bacterium | reverse complement strand
GTTGGAAGAAGCCGGCCAGGAATCCTTTTCCATATCCAGTCCATTACCCGTTGCTACAATACTTACCAACAGCGCTCCAAGCTTTGCCAACGCTTCCGTCGGAAAATTGCGGGAGCCCGCAGCAACGCCCACTGCGGATGATGTTTTTGCCGGTGTATGACATTTTGTCGTCAGCGCTATGGTAAATTTCTGATGTGTCCACCGAACCCGGTATCGGGCAAGTTTTCCGTAAAATGACGTAAAGCGTTGTAATACATTGACTTAAATGGTCATTGATGCATTCGAATCAGAGTGCTTATAGTCCGGCCTTGATTTTCCTGCGTATATAAAGGATATGAAGGCCATGCAGACCTTCAAGTTGTACCATTAAGGAGCTGCATCATGGTTAGTCAAAACGTTGCAATAAAGCCGGAAGTTGTGCTGACTCGGCGTCATGAGACGATCCTGCAAGCCATCGGCGAATTTGACCGTCAATTGGTTAAGGAGACGCTGGCTTCCCCGTTGTATTTTGTTCCCAATCCATTATTTCAGAAAGCGAATGCTGAGGATCAGTTGTTTGACAATGGTATGGATATCGGTCCCGCGAAGACCGGCTGGTATCATCCCATGGTAGATGATTTAACGACCATGTCCGCACCGTCCTCGTCCTTGTTGACCACGGCGCAGGAGCAACATCTGTTTCTGCGTTATAACTATGCTCGTATGCGGGTCAAAAAGTCGGTGTTGCGGTTCGAACAATCTCCGGGCCGCAGAATTGCCCGTGAAATCGCATTTTGGCAGCGCCGGGCGAAGGAGACGCGCGAGATAATTGCCGGGGCGAATTTGGCGCTGGTACTGGCGATGGCCAAACGCACGCGCATGAATGATGTTGATTTTGGAGATCTTATTTCGGAAGGCAACATGGCGTTGCTGCGGGCGGTGGAGAAATTTGACGCCGCGCGGGGCTTTAAGTTCAGCACATACGCCTGCCGTGCCATTCTCAAAGGGTTTAGCCGCATTGCGGTGAAATCCAATCGGTATCACGCCATGTTCCCAACGGAGTTTGATCCGGGCATGGAACGCTCCAATGAAATGGACATCCGTCGGCAATCGGTTGCCACAAGCGCGGTGGAGGATCTTCATGACATCATTGCGGGCAACCAGGCTGAACTTACCGATGTGGAGCGCCGGGTCATAGAATCCCGCTTTGCCGTCAATCGGCCTGAAGACACCAAGGCCATGACGCTGGCGGAGGTTGGTGAAGTCATTGGTGTTACCAAAGAGCGCGTGCGACAGATACAAAACCGTGCTTTGGAAAAGCTGCGTTCAACCTTGGATGGCCACATTCTGACCCGTTGAATCGGCGCGCAGGATCAGGAAGTGCCCATAAACGCGACGGATCGTCATGTGGCCGACAATGCCGTGCGGGTACCAGGCGCATCCGGTGGATCGCCTGGCTTGCTTTTTATAGTAATCCGGCGGTTTCATGGAGGCCGAACATCAGGTTCATATTTTCAATTGCCTGGCCCGCTGCGCCTTTGACCATATTGTCTATCGCCACGATCACCACAAAACGCCCGTTGTATAACTTCACCGCAATGTCGGCAAAGTTGGTGTTGGCGACGTATTTGGTGCTCGGCAGATTTTCCTTGCGCACGCGCACAAACGGCTTGTCGCCATAGGCGCGTTCAAATACCGCTGTTGCGTCATCCATGGTAGCGCCGGGCTTGGCTTTCAAATAGATCGTTTCCAAAATGCCGCGATCCATCGGGATAAGATGCGGCACAAACAACATCTTTACCGGCTGGCCGGAAAGGGTTTCCAGTGTTTGCTGGATCTCCGGCGCATGGCGATGCGAGCCGATCCCATAGGGTTCAAAAGTTTCATTGCGCTCGGGAAAATGGTGCTGTGGCGATGGCGTGCGGCCCGCACCGGAAATACCTGACGCTGCATTGATAATAATATCCGTCGCCTCAATAAGTCCGGCTTGTAACAACGGTGCAATACCTAGCGCCGCCGCCGTTGGGTAGCAACCAGGATTGCTAACAAATTGTGCTTTTTGAATCGCCGGAGCAAAAAATTCCGGCAGCCCGTAAACCGCGGCCGCCAGATTTTTGGCATCGCTGTGCGCGTGCTTGTACCATTTTTCATAATTGGCCGTATCTTTAAGCCGATAATCAGCGGATAAATCGATCACTTTCAGCCCCGCATTCAGCAACGGCGGAACATGTTCCATCGCCGCGACATGCGGCAGACAGAGAAATGCCACATCCGCCGATTTTTGGATGGCTTCAACATCAAATGGCGCGATGGGTAAATGAATGCGGTGCAACAACTCCGGAAACAATTCACTGATAGGCTGTTCCTGCTTGCGGCTGGCCAGATATGTAATTCTCGCCGCCGGATGCTTCAGCAACCAACGGATGGTTTCAAGTGATGTGTAACCGGTGGCACCAATGATGGCAACGCGAATGTCTTTCATGGCTTTCTACGATCCTTACCCGGGCACCGCGCGGCCCGAAAGTGGATATTATAGCGCTTCCGTCGGCTCTCTGATAGGCCGCCATGCGTGCAACTGGATGTGGCGGCGAATCTTGGTGAACGACAGAGAGAAGTGTTCGGCGGAAAACCGCACCGCGCGGCGCGCGGGCCAAAGCCGCACGGCTGAACATGAAACGCCCGGAATTCGGTTGGGTATCGGTGTACTATTTTGATCGCTGCGTACGCTGTTTGCGCCAATTATTGCTATAATCTCGTGCCCTGTGGCAGCAAAATGTTTGGGTAGAAGAGGAAACCTGGCGATGGTGGGCGTGTCCTTTGAGGGGCAGCCATCCTAAAATGTTGCTGTGACAGCACACCAGTGCCCTGTTCCACCCGTCATTACGGGTGGAACAGGGCACTAGGCCTGATTTTGGAGACGGATTGTGTCCGCAAATGGAAAAAAAGTTGTGGTGGCCATGTCCGGCGGAGTCGATAGCTCGGTTGCCGCGGCGCTGTTGAAGGAGCAGGGGTATGACTGCATCGGCGTATTTATGCGTCTGGGCAACGACCCCGCGCAACAGCCCGCCGATGACCTGGTCGCATGTTCTCCGGAAAAGGCCGCCAAGCCGCACCATCAGGGATGTTGTTCCACCAATGACGCCGCGGATGCCAGGTACGTGGCGGGACTGCTGGGAATTGACTTTTATGCCTTGAATTTTCAGCATGATTTTGGCGGAATTATTGATTATTTTGTCCGCGAATATAACAATGGCCGCACGCCTAATCCGTGCGTGCGTTGCAACGAATATTTAAAGTTCGGCAAACTGGCCCGCTACGCGCGGGCCATTGACGCGGATTTTATCGCAACGGGCCATTATGCCCGTATAGGCCGCGATATTACCGGGGCCACGCGGATATTGCGGGCCGCCGATCATGCCAAAGATCAAAGCTATGTGCTTTTCGGCGTGCCACCGGATGAGTTGCCGCGGATGATGCTGCCGATTGGTGATTATCCAAAAAGTGAAGTGAGGGCCATGGCCCAGCGTTTCGGCCTGCCCGTACATGACAAGCCGGACTCGCAGGAAATCTGCTTTGTGCCGGACAACGAGTATTTTAATCTGGTACGCAAGCGTTCACCGGAAACTGTCAAGCCGGGACCGATTGTGGATCACACCGGTAAAACTGTCGGAACGCATGATGGCCATCAGCACTTCACGCTGGGGCAGCGACGAAGAGTGGGGGTGGCGTTGGGGTATCCCGTGTACGTTACGCACATTGACGCGGCGGCCAACACGGTGCGTATCGGACCGCATGAGGATCTACTGCATAGTCGGCTCATAGCGCGGGAAATCAATTGGCTGGCGGCACCGCCGACAGAGTCGATCAAGTGTCTGGCAAAGATTCGATACAACACTCCAGCCAGTACCGCGACAGCGCAGATTACCGGGGAAGATGAATTGACCGTCACATTTGATCAGCCCATTGCCGCGATCACACCGGGGCAGGCGGTGGTCTGCTATGATGGCGATGTATTACTCGGCGGCGGCTGGATTGACAGTGTTGTGGAGGTCGCACCGCCATGACGGAACTTGCGGTAGGAGAAGTAAAACGGGGACGTGAGTAGTTAATGGAATTGGCGGCGGATTTATCCGGAGTGTAGTCCAATAAATTTCATTTCCGTAAGGGAAAACCCTTGATAGTATTGCGTTTGAGGGGTGTTGGGTATGGTTTTTCCGCGGGGAAGTGTTCTCATTTAAATACTGCAAATTTCCCTGATTTTCGAGGGGTATGTTTTAAGTGCCGGGAAGTCGAAAATTGGTATAAGTCATTATTTCACCACGAGTTATCGTATTTTCTCGCCAAAACTCCGGTTAAGCCTTCAGGTATAGCTTCCGTCGCAGCAAGAAGACCTTCGGCGGAAGGCCATCCACGTTCTTTAAGAACGTATCGGGTATCGGCACTTTCGCTTTCTCCGTAGTTGCGGGCAATGGTTCCTTCAAGCGGGGCTCCTTTCTTTAACTTCGG
>JAJYGE010000003.1 GCA_021785155.1 Planctomycetota bacterium | reverse complement strand
TGAACTCAACTGTGGACCCACTTCCATGAGGGCCCGTATCAGCCAAGTATTCTCCCAAGACTTCTTTATAATGCAACCCATGGTTGTGTACCGCTACACTCCAAACGGAGTATAGCTAACAAGGCGGTCACCGTCAACAAGAAAAAGGCCCGGCTGGTTTTACCGGCCGGGCCTTCTGATTTTGACTTAGCACATCCCGGCGGATGCGGTTACTTGGTCGAATAGCTGCCGCCGGTGGTGGCTTTTACCACTGCCTGCGCTGCCGCCAACCGGGCGATGGGCACCCGATACGGGGAGCAACTGACATAATTCAACCCCACGCGGTGGCAGAATTCCACCGAGGCCGGATCGCCGCCGTGCTCGCCGCAGATGCCGACCTTCAGGTCGCTGCGGGTGCCGCGGCCCTTTTGAATGGCAATCTTAATAAGTTCGCCAACGCCTTCCTGATCCAGCGAATTGAACGGATCCTTGGGCAGGATTTCCAGTTCAACATATTTGGGGACAAAAGACGCCACATCATCGCGCGAAAAGCCGAAAGTCATCTGCGTAAGATCATTGGTGCCGAAGCTGAAAAATTCCGCTTCTTTGGCGATCTGATCGGCGGTAATGGCCGCACGCGGCAATTCAATCATGGTGCCGACCTTGTAATCAATTTTTGTGCCGGCCTTGGAGAATACTTCATCCGCGACCGCCCGCACGCGCGGGAGCAGGAATTCCAGTTCCTTGACCGTGTTGACAATCGGAATCATGATTTCGGGGTAAACTTTGACACCCTTCTTCGCCACTTCAACCGCAGCCATGAAAATCGCCCGAACCTGCATTTCCTGAATTTCAGGGAATACCACCGCCAGGCGGCAACCGCGGAATCCCAGCATCGGGTTGGACTCATGCAGTTCTGTAACGCGCCGCTTGATGCGGTCCAGCGGTACTTTCATCTCACGCGCCATCTGACGCTGATTCTTATCTTCGTGCGGCAGGAACTCATGCAACGGTGGATCCAGCAGCCGGATGGTTACCGGCAGGCCATCCATCGCTTTGAATATGCCGATAAAATCTTTCTTCTGATACGGCAGAATTTTCTTCAGTGCGGCCCGGCGATCCTTCTCATTATCCGCGAGAATCATTTCCCGCACGGCAACAATGCGATCACCTTCAAAGAACATGTGCTCCGTGCGGCACAGCCCAATGCCCTGGGCACCGAATTCACGCGCCACTTTGGCGTCATTGGGGGTATCGGCATTCGTGCGAACCTGTAACTTCCGAATCGAATCCGCCCAGCCCATGAGCTTGGCGAAATCTCCGGAAACTTTCGGCTTAACAGTTGGAACGGCACCGGAAAATACAATACCCGTTGATCCATCAATGGAAATGGTGTCCTTACGGCCAAATTTACGGGTTTTGCCGGTGGCACCTTTAATTACGACGGTGCCGGCTTTGGCGTCAATATCCAGTTCGCCGCAACCGGCGACACACGGCTTGCCCATGCCGCGGGCCACCACAGCGGCGTGACTGGTCATACCGCCGGTGCTGGTGAGAATACCCACCGCCGTCTGCATACCGCCGATGTCTTCTGGTGAGGTTTCTTTCCGCACCAGAATAACTTTTTCGCCATCCGCAAACCGCTTTTCAGCTTCCTCTGCCGTAAAGGCCAATTTACCCACCGCCGCGCCGGGTGATGCGGGCAGCCCCTTGGCAATCTGATCGCGTGCCGCCTTGGGGTCAAACGAGGGGTGCAGCAATTGATCCAAACTGGCCGGATCAACTCGCAACACCGCGGTGTTCTGATCAATAAGGCCTTCGGCGGCCATTTCCACCGCCACGCGAACGGCGGCCTGGGCGGTGCGTTTGCCGTTACGCGTTTGCAGCATATAGAAATGATTATGCTCCACAGTGAATTCCATATCCTGCACATCCTTGAAATGCTTTTCAAGGATGTCCTTCACACGCAGTAATTCCGCATACGCATCCGGCAGGGTATCGCCCATGCGGACAATCTCCTGCGGCGTGCGGATACCGGCCACCACATCTTCGCCTTGCGCGTTAATGAGGAATTCGCCATAAAATACGTTTTCGCCGGTGGACGGGTCACGGGTGAAGCATACGCCCGTGGCGCAATCGTCACCCATATTGCCAAACACCATGGCCTGCACGTTTACCGCTGTACCGTTAAGACCGGAGATTTCATTAATCTGCCGATACTTAATCGCCCGTGGGCTCATCCACGACTGAAATACCGCTTTGACCGATTTTAAAATCTGTTCGCGCGGGCTGGTGGGGAATTTTTCTTTGGTGTGTTTTTCGTAAACTTTCAGGTACCGCTGGCAGACTTCCTTAAGTCCTTCAACATCCAGATCCGTATCCAGCTTCACTTTGCGTTGTTTTTTAACCGCCGCCAATTCATGTTCAAAGTGATGGTGATCCACGCCCATGACCGTGTCACCGAACATGTTAATCAGGCGTCGCCAGGCATCCCAGGCAAAGCGTGCATTGCCGCAGGACTTGGAAAATGGATCAATCATTTTTTCAGTCAGACCGATATTCAACACGGTATCCATCATGCCCGGCATGGAAACCGCGGCACCGCTACGGCAGGAGACCAGCAACGGATTCACCGGATCGCCGAGTTTTTTGCCCAGGGCGCTTTCCAGTAATTGAATGCTCTCATCAATTTGTTGTTCCAGCCCGGCGGGAAATTGTTCCCCATTTTTATAATACGCCGCGCAGCATTCCGTGCTGATGGTGAAGCCCGGAGGCACCGGCAGGCCAATATTGGTCATTTCCGCCAGATTGGCTCCTTTGCCGCCCAGCAGAACCTTATCTTTGGCGCTGCCTTCCGCTTTGCCGTTACCGAAGAAATAGGTCATTTTATCAACCATGTTGTGGTACCTCCAGGGAAAAACTAAACCGGTGAAATCACACAATCCGCTGGCAGTTCGCCCAGCCGGTGCGACGAACGCGGAAAGCGTAAGAGTATAAAGGCCGTGCGCACGGCGTCAAACGACCATGGTTCCAGGCGGCGGACGTTTATTCCTGCGGCGACGTGGAAACTGTCAATTCGCCCCGGATATCGCTATAATCATCCGTATCGTTTGACCAGATGGATTGAAACATAAACAATGCCTCATACCGTTACAACTTCCCCTCCACCGCCCGCATGGGATCAGAAGAACCTTAAAAATCCGCACCAGACCGCGGACAAGGCCAGCCGGGTGCAGCGCATGTTCTCCGCCATCGCCCCATCCTATGATCTCAATAATCACCTCCATTCCCTCTGGATGGATCATTACTGGCGGCGGCAGGCGGTGCGAATCGCCGATGTGAAGCCTTCGGATATTATCGCTGATATTGCCTGCGGCACGGGCGACCTGTCCATCGCTTTTCATCGCGCGCGACCCAAGCGGGTCATCGGCATTGATTTTTGCCACGCCATGCTGCAAGGGGCCTGCGGGAAAGCGGGATCAACGGATGCTCACGCCATGTCCTTTTATGAAGGCGATGCCCTGCGCCTGCCCATGCGGGATCAGAGTGTGGATGTCGTGTCCATCGCCTTCGGCATTCGCAATGTTTCAAACTGGGGATATGCGGTGGATGAATTCTACCGCGTGCTGCGGCCCGGTGGACGACTTATTATTCTGGAATTTTCCCTTCCCGCCAATGCCGTGTTGCGCGCTGGATATAATTTCTATTTCCGTCGCATTCTGCCCCGCACGGCTACGCTTATCAGCGGTGATAAAACCGGGGCCTATCAATATCTGCCCGAAAGCGTCAACACTTTTATTTCCCCCGAACAACTCACCCAACGCATGAAAAATACCGGCTTTACCGATGTAAAGGCGAAGTCGCTCACGGCTGGAATCTGTTTCTGCTACCGGGGGATTCGCCATGCGTAAGATTGCCGAACCGGAAAAAATCATGCGTCGTACCGTGCGCTGTGACTGGTGGTGCCGCCATTGCCAACAACTGTTCGGTTCGGAAAATGTCGCACTGTATTGCGCCACGTTGCCCGAGGTCATCAAACCCAGTTGGTTTTTCGCCACCATGGCCCTGTTGGATCATCTCCGGGACTGTCAGAACGAAGATTATACCGATCGGCTGACGCACCGTTATGGCCCGGATTTTTTATCTCATGCCGCAATTTATAACTGGTTTAACGACCATGCGATGGTTCATAAGCAACTTATCAATGAGGAAGATCTGGAAGATCAATCATTCGCGGCGGACAAACGTGGCGTATAAAACGCCGTGCGCCGCGGAAGCGATGAATGCGGAGATGCGATTATGCCCAAGACTTTTATTCTCGCTATTACCGGTGCTTCAGGCGCGATCTATGCGCGGAAGATTCTTCAGGGGCTTTCCGCCGATGGTTGCCGGGTTTATCTGGTGATATCACCGGCGGGCCGCCGACTTCTGCACGATGAACTGGGCGTGGAACACCCCGGCCCGGATGAAATTCTCGCCGCCCCCATCCGGCATGACATTATCACCCTGC
>JAJYGE010000590.1 GCA_021785155.1 Planctomycetota bacterium | reverse complement strand
CTTCATTGCCGGGTCCTTTCGTAAAAACTGACGTTTGAGCGACCTACGCGGTCAGCTCGTTGTTAACCGGGATTTTATCCCAGTCTCAACGTCCCCCGAAAGGCTCGGCTTCATAGTTTCTAGGGCACCTTGAAAGTCGCAAGGTCTTCTAACTCCTAACTTCTAACTTCTAACTTCTAACTTCTAACTCCTAACCCACAACTCCTAAATGCTGGCGGTGCCGCCGCGTTGCAGAATCGGTCACAGGCCCTTCCGTAACGGACTTCGCAATATATTCGCAATCCGCGTCCTTGCCCTCGGCTCAACGGAATCCAACTGAACATGTGCCCTGACAAGAATCTATAATCAATCCCGGTGCCGGGGTGGTTCAAAATTGGCGGTTAATCTTCAGCATCAGCCCAAGAATCTTCTTCACTCGGGGTGTCAGCCGTCGGCGATTGAACATATCACCGGCGCGCTTGATGACTTCCGCCTGTGTGGGATACGGATGAATCACCGATCCCAATTTACCCAGACTTATCCCGGCGCTGATCGCGACGGTCAGCTCTGAAATCATGTCGCCGGCATGACTTGCCACTATCGTGGCACCGAGAATGCGTCCGGATTTCTTCTGCACATGCACCTTGAGAAATCCCTGGCTTTGGGAATCCAAAATGGCACGGTCTACTTCATCAAGGCGAACCATGATAGTCTCCATCGAAATTCCGCGGGCGTCCGCCTCGGCGGGGTACAGCCCGACATGCGCAATTTCCGGATCGGTATAGGTGCACCAGGGGATAATCAGTGAACTGGCTTTTTTTCTCCCGAAAAATAGCGCATTCTGAATGACAATGCGCGCCATCGCATCGGCGGTGTGTGTGAATTTGTAAGGGAAGCATATATCACCCGCGGCAAATATCCGCCGATTTGTCGTTCGCAGGTGATCATCAACTTTCACACCCGTGCGGCGGTCAAATTGCACACCGGCGGCTTCCAGATTCAGGCCGTCCACATTGGGTGCCCGGCCCACGCCGATGAGAATTTCGTCAACACGCAGACTGCTGGATTTGTCAGGACCCTGCAATGCAATGATTTTCTCGGAGCCTTCCCGCGATATTCCCGTGATCTTACAGGAGGCGTTGATCTGCACGCCGTCGCGCATCAGGGCCTCTTCAACGACTTTCGCCGCTTCGCGATCTTCCCTCGGCAACAATTGTTTTCCCTGTTCCAGCAGTGTCACCTTGGAACCGAATCGGGCAAATGCCTGGGCTAATTCGCAACCGATAGGCCCAGCGCCTATTACCGCGAGTCGTTGCGGTAAAGTTGTCAGCGAAAACACGGTTTCATTGGTTACGTAGCCGGCTTCACTGATCCCGAGTATGGGCAGTTCAACCGCTCTGGCTCCAGTGGCAATAACCGCCTTGGCAAAACGTAGCCGATGCGTACCAACACTTACGGACTGGTCATTATTAAACGCGCCCTTCCCAATAAAAACATCAATTCCCAATTCACGGAATCGCCGGGCCGAATCGTGATGACTTAATCCCGCCCGCAAGCGGCGCATGCGTTCCATCACCGCGGGAAAATTGGATTCAATGTGTCCATCATACACAACCCCGAATTGGCCACCGTCGCGCGCTTCCGCGTGGGCGCGGGCGGCGCGAATCAGCGCCTTGGACGGCACGCAACCCACATTCAAACAATCGCCGCCCATTAAATCTTTTTCGATCAGGGCGACCCTGGCACCAAGCCCGGCCGCACCGGCGGCGGTGACCAGTCCCGCCGTTCCCGCACCGATGACCACCAGATCATACTGTGCCTGGGGTTCCGGATTGCGCCAGTCCGAGGGATGCACATTGGCCGCCAATTCACGGTTATATTGATCCAAGGGTTCCAGTGCCGGGATTAAATGTTCTTTCGGATTATCCACGGTATAAGTTCCTTCCTCACGGACGATTTTGAATACTATCGAGTTTCCAACTGTAGTTTTTGAACGTTACCGAGGGTGGATTACCGGCGGTCAAATCCGCCGCTACGCGCTTATTGAAACGTGCGACGAACTTGAGAACCGAGCCTGCGGCCTGACTGAAATCGCCGCTGTACCAGTTGTACAACATGGTAAGGTGCAGTGTTTTTCCATCGCGGGAAAACCTCACCCAACGCGGATTGTTATTCACCAATTCCGCCTGGCTTTGAAGTTGGGCATTGACTGTTGCGGCTTCATACGCCTGCCGGCGCAGCGGTGGACACCCGATGGAAGCGCAGTTAATGGCGAAGTGAATGCGCGGATCGCCGAAATCACTGCGAAGCATGAGTTCGATTTGATCCAGGCTGTACAACTTACCGCCGATATTCCAATGCACATAATCCCAGCGCTTGGCCGATGGAATATCACGAATGGATTGAATATGCGGATAGTGATTCAATATTAACCGCAAGGTGAATGCATTGTAAGCGTTAATCAGTAACGCCAGCTTGTTATTCCGGCCAAGTTTTGTAAATGGCGCTTTAGCCAATTGGGCAATATACGCATCAAGGTTTTGCGGATGCGCCGACAAGCCCTTGTAATCCACCCATCCACCCTTGTGGACATATTTATCCACCACGGAATTAAACATTGCGTTGCTGAATTGCGGACCATTTGGATTGGCTTTGAATTTGTTGACCAACTTCACCGGCGGCGGCCCGAATATTCCCGCCAATGGCCCGCGATTGATCCATGTGCATGCCGTTAAACCAAGCATTACCAGGGCCGCAATTGCCAATATCATCGGACGCCGGGAATGTGCGCCAACCGTTTGAGATTCGTTTTCTACGGATGTTTTCATGTCGATAACTCCTGATTCCGCGGCCAGAGCGTGCTTGGCCAATCTTGTGATATAAACACTTACCGCAACAATCAGCAGTAAGCCAACGCTTAAAAGTGTCCAATGCAGCCAACCGTTGGCTTGTGTTCCGCCCGCACCCGCCGCCTGACTGGCCGCATAACCCAGATAAACATACAAAAGTGTTCCTGGCAACATACATATCCAGCTGACCAGCACATAAGGAAGAAAGCGGATTGCGGTTAATCCAAAGAAGTAATTACTCAAATTAAACGGCACCACCGGAGAGAGCCGTAATAACGCCACAATCTTCCATCCATTTTTACCAATTGCCTTGTCAATGGCCGCAAATTTTGGTGTTTTCGCGGTGGTCTTTTCCACGGCGGTGCGGAACGCATAACGTCCCAGCAAATAGGCCGCCGCTGCACCTAAAGTGGCTCCGGCGGAAACAATCAACGTACCCCACCATGGCCCATACAACACGCCGGCCAGAAGCGTAAGAGCCGATCCGGGTATCAGCAGCACGGTCGCAACTATATAGATCACGATATAAGCCGCGATTCCACGCGCACCGAGGCCGGCCAGCCAACCCTGCAAACGGGCGATTCCCAGCCCCACGGGAATAATGCGGAAAATGGCGATCAGGCAGCCGATGATCATCAATAGAGAAACAATCTCCATCACGCGGGAAGACCTTCCAGACGATGTATTATTTGCACGCATATAGCTTTCACATTCTTTCTGAATCCACCTTCAATACAAGTGATGAGTCGTACGGCAAAGGAAAATCTTACGCGCCAATCAGGGGCGTACGTCAAAAGTCGTGGGGCGGTTTCAATACGGCTCAAAAGCGACGTTATGACGACGAAACGATTGGCCATTCCGGCGCTTGCCGGGATGAACCTCTTTCGCGGATTTACGCGGATTTAGATTATCCACAGACTACTTAGATTTTCCCAGATTTTGCGACGACGGAATTAGCCACGAGGTAACCGAGGTTAGCGGCAATACGGCTTACTTAAGGAGAAATAGCGAAACAAAAGGGCCTCGATTGCCGATAAAAGTTTTGTAACGAGAACTTTTATGCAAGGAGGCCCTTCTCATGTCTGTTATCGTCCATGGAGGGACGATGGATGCACAAAAAATTGTTACGGTTCCGACACCCAGGGATGGACAGATTCTGGAGGCCTTGGCACGGTACATTCCGCCGGGGCTGGTCAAGCAGGTGCTTCAACGCACGGGTCGCAGGTTCCCGACAGCGGCGACTGCCGGCATCCTCGGTGGTGTGGCTGGTTATTGCTATTGGCCTGTGGGGTGATCGTGATATTCCGGCGCTATGGCGGCAGGTGGCCGGCACGTTGCACGACCTGCTGCAGGCGGCGGGGTTGGGCCAACGACCGCCCGGCAAATCGGCCCTCAGCAAGGCCCGTTCCCGTTTGGGTGCCCGGCCGTTGCGGCAATTGTTTCTGGCCGTATCGCGTCCCCTGGCACGGCACACGACGCGCGGGGCCTTCTATCGCGGTCTGCGTTTGATGATCATCGACGGTCAAAAACTGCTGCTGCCGGACACCCCGGCCAATCGGAAAGCCTTCGGCAAACACACGACACGCCGTTCCGGCCGCGTGGTCCCTGCGGGTTATCCCCAAGTTCAGCTGATGCGTCTGCTGGAGGCGGGCACCTAGTGCTC
>JAJYGE010000037.1 GCA_021785155.1 Planctomycetota bacterium | reverse complement strand
ATTGACGCTACCGGTTCCGCGGCCATGTTGGCGCGAAAACTGGGCCATCGGGAAATGCTTCCAGACTTTGGTCGGCTGGCTATTTACAATTATTTTTCCGATATTCCCGCCCCGGAATCGGCCGACCCGTTTGAACGCCAATATATAACGATGCACCTCATTGACGGCGGATGGATATGGTTTATTCCGTTACGCGATGGCAGCACGAGTGTTGGTGTGGTATTAAAAAGCGCGGCGGTTGGGAAAAATCTTAATTTGCAGCAGCAGTTTTTGGCCGCCGTACGCCAGTCCCCATTGTTGCATCAGCGACTGGCGCAAGCCACGCCGCTGGCATCCTACCGTGCGGCCAGTGATTACAGCTATTATTGTGGCCAAAAAGTCGGACCGCGCCATGTTCTTATCGGTGATGCGGCTGGTTTTCTCGATCCCATTTTTTCCAGTGGTGTACATCTTGCGATAACCTCCTCGGCGCGCGTGGTAGATGCTGTTGATGCGGTATTGCAACGGGGAGAACATTCTGCTTTGCGGCAATATCAGGCCGATATGGAAGCGGCAATGCGCGTGTTCCAGGCGTTTGTGGAACGGTTTTATCGGCGCGATCTGGTTCGGAATCTCTTTTTTTCCGCAGATAAAAATCCCCTCATGCGCAAGGCCATTATTAACATTCTCGCCGGACATGTTTGGGATTTGACCAATCCTCTTATTCAAATGCTTCAATCCAATATCCCCAAAGATGTCTGCTGTACTGATATTGCCGAATCGGGCCATTGTGAAAACGATAAAGCCGCAGTGTCAGTATTCCCAACACCCGAAATTACCCCAACTTTGCCAACGCCATACGCCGGAAGCCGATGAACCCAGCACACTATTTTCAGCCAGTCGCCGTAACCGGTATCGGAATGATTACTGCACAGGGGAATACTGCCGATGAATCTTGGCGGGGAATCCGGTCCGCCGCGGATGTGATCAGGCCATGGGATGGGCCGCTGCCTGCCGCGTTGCGGAATATTAAAGTGGCCGCGTGTGGGGCGTTTCCGCGTCCCTTGGATTTCCCCGATCGATTATGGCGCAGGCTTTCACGCACGCAGCAACTCGCGTGTATCAGCACCGATGAGGCATTGCAAAATGCCGAATTGCCAAATTGCCAAATCTCCACCGATCCGCCCATGGGTTGTTTTGTCGCTACCACCGTTTGCGGCATGGATTTATCCGAGCGCTTTTATCAGCAATACCGACTCAACGCGGACGCGGCGGATATCGATCTCATGCGGCGTATGCAGCCTTATGAGGTGCTATCCTTGCTCTACCGCCGACATGGCTTTTCCGGTCCGGGGTATATGAATCTCACAACATGCGTCGGTTCCGCGATGGCCATTGGCGCTGCGTGTGATGCTATTCATGCGGGCCGTTGTGAATTGGCCATTGCCGGTGGGGCCGAGGCGCTGTGCCAACTGTTGATAGCCGGCTTTAATTCTCTGCGTCTGGTTGCACCCGATGGCTGCCGGCCCTTTGACCGCAACCGTCCGGGAATCACCGTCGGCGAAGGTTCGGCCATGCTGGTGTTGGAGTCCATGCAAAGTGTGCGGCGGCGTGGAGTAAATCCGATCGGTTATATCAAAGGCTTTTCCGCCACATGTGATGCGTATCACATCACCAAACCTGAACCGGCCGCAATGCAGGCAGTGCGGGCCATCCGGCAGGCCCTGCAAAAAGCACGCCTTACACCGCAGCACCTTGATTACATCAATGCCCATGGCACCGGCACGCATGATAATGATGCCACAGAGGCCGTTGCCATCGCACAGGTATTCGAATCATCTCCCGCTATTGCGCCGGTAAGTTCCACCAAGCGCCTCACTGGCCATACGTTTGGTGCTGCCGGGGCTATTGAGGCGGCGATCTGCCTGTTGGCTTTGCGGCATGGTGTGTTGCCGCCCAATGGCGGATCCGTTGATCCCGATCCGCAATGTCATCTGCCGTTGGTGCGCACCGCAACATCCAAACCCATTACGACGGCGCTTTCCTGCAACCTCGCCTTTGGCGGAAATAATACCGCACTGGTATTTTCACGCGATGCCCAAGTAGCCACAGCGGCGGAGGAATTCGCATGAATGTAGTAAAAATGGCGGTCTGCGGTTGGGGGATTTACAGTGATCAATTTGCTAACGCCGCCGTTCTAACCGCATCGGTGCAAAAGCTTATGGGTAACACCGAGTCCACCGCATGTGCTGCATCAACCGGCGATAGAACCCAATCGCTCTTTCCAGACTTGGATTCGGCCATACATGCCCTGGATGAAGTCAGTCAACACGCTTTTCGTGCGTTGCATGAAGCTCTGAGCAGCGCCGAGACCATAACGCCGGATCGCACCGCGTTGCTGCTTTTATCCACCTGGGGACCAATGGACAACACCGTGGGCTTTTTAAACAGCATGTTGGATGCCGATGGGCGCTATGCTTCGCCCCGGCTTTTCACGCGCTCCGTATATTCCACAGTAGCTTCTCATGCTGCCATTTATTTTGGCATTCATGGCCCGTGTGAAACGCTGGCCCAAGGGCAGTGGCCCATCTGTTGCGTTTTGGATCGCGCTGCGGATTTACTGGCCTGCGGCCATGTGGATTATGTTGTTGCATGCTGGGCCGATCAGGCATCCGCAGTTGCTAAAGACTTGTGCCGACGTTCCGTTGTCGGCCTTGATCGGAAGGAATTCTCCCGGTTTACATCCGATGAAACCGGCTACGGCGCCGTCGCAATTGTGCTCAAACGAATCGCGGACGCGTCATCCGGCAATATCCTCTTGGAAATCCCTGACCATACCGCAGCCCCCGCCGCGATGACCGCCCCTGGTGCAAAACTGAAGATTCACAGTTTCCCCACCGACAGTGCCGCTCACCTTGCCGTTGCCATCGCCACCGCCGTAGCCGGAAAACCACCCGTTCAATACACCGAGACCCATTCGCGCGGTTCCGCACGCATTGTGCGTATTACATCGGTACCCAAAACACCGATGTAAAAGTTATTGTCATCCGGTCACGGCCTTATTTAAAACATCTGCATGCCACTAAAAGCAAGCGTCCCAAAATGCTGTTGGCGATAATCCAGACCACACTCTTTACGCTACCACGGCTCGTCCGCGGCTGCGAAGCTGAGTCCTCGGCTCTACCGAAGCGGTTCGTTTTTCGTTCCCAGCGCTTTACACCGTTACGCCCGCGTGAACATTTGATAACGGTCATTCGCAGAAGCGACGTTGGGCCTATTAACGCTTTTGCGGTGGGCGTTATTTAGCCACCAGCGAATCCAGCGCGGCCTTGAATTCGCGTTCAGGCTGAAGCCCCACGAACTTCTTGGCAATCTGTCCTTTATTAAACAGTATGACCGTTGGAATTGCGCTGATATTAAACTTCATGGCGATATTACGGTTAGCATCGGTATCAACCTTACCGACTTTTACTTTGCCTTGATACTCGGTGGCGAGCTTTTCAATAGTGGGGGCCAGCATGCGGCAGGGGCCGCACCATTCGGCCCAGAAATCTACAAGCACTGGTTCGCTGTTATCCAAAACCTGCTGCTGAAAGTTTGCATCAGTGAGGGTTAAAACGTTTTCGCTGGCCATAGCCAATTTCTCCAAATGTCTCTGCCGCCATTACTCAAAAGCGACATGGAAATGCTAGACGCGCAATGGCCAAGTGTCAAATCGGGGTTTTATTTCGGGTTAATGGGAGGTGCCCGTTTTTATCGGGAAGTCGTGAAGCTGCGATTCGGCATACCTCTGCGGGGCGGGAACAATGAGCGGCAACGGGAAAACAGCCTTTCCGGCGGTAATAATGTCGTATCGCACGCTCGGCGGCGATAAATCCATGGCAATCTCCGGTGCAATCGACCACACCTTTGATCGTTGGTTATAATGTTGGTGGAAGAAAAAGGAATGCTGAACATGGCAAAAAAGACTAAACCGATGGATTTCACGCGCCGTAAGTGTAAAGCCTGCGAAGGCGGGGCTAAACCCTACTCTGAAAAGCAGATTAACAAACTCCTGAAATCTCTTCCCGATTGGGAATTTCGCAACGGTTCGCTGGTTCGGGCGTTTGAATTTATGAACTTCTACCAGACCATGGCCTTTGTTAATACGGTCGCGTGGCTGGCGAATATGGAGAATCATCATCCGGATATGGAGGTTGGTTACAGCCGTTGCGTGATACGGTATAACACCCACGCCATCGGTGGAATATCGGAAAATGATTTTATTTGCGCCGCCAAGATCAATGCGATCCTGGCGCTGTAAACAAGGCGTCATGAGAAGGAAGTTATGGCCGAAATATCCAATAAAAAACGTAAAGTGCTCATTCTTTCCGCCTCCGCCGGTACCGGGCATGTGCGGGCCGCGGATGCTCTTTTACAGATATGTCAAAAGCACCCCGGCGTAGGGGAGGTGCAGCATTGGGATATGCTGAAATATACCACCCGGCTGTTTCGGCATATTTATTCGCAGGTATATC
>JAJYGE010000022.1 GCA_021785155.1 Planctomycetota bacterium | reverse complement strand
TGATCTTTTTAAGTTTCCGAGCCTGAGCAATGCTTCGCGCAATTCGCCGTGAAAGGCGTTCTTCGGCGTTATTAAATATCAGATCCGCAAGATCCTTTTCCGGCAGGTCATTGACAAGATCAGCCGCCGTCCGATCCAACTGCGGGTCCAACCGCATATCCAGCGGACCGTCATGCGTGAAACTCAGCCCATATTGACCCGACAGCATCTGGTTGGTGGAAACGCCTAAATCCGCGAGTATTACATCGACGGCGGGAATTTCAGCGGCATCCAGCACATCCGGCAACTGCGCAAAATTGGCCTGAAAAAAACGACAGGTTGGTCCGATGTTATCGAGACGCTGTTTTGCGAACGCGAGATTAACTGGATCAACATCCAGGCACAACAGCGTCCCATTGGTGCCAATTTTTCCGGCCAAAGCCAAAGCGTGGCCGCCCCGTCCGGTTGTACAATCAAGGACAACATCACTTAATTGAGCAGACAGCAATTCCAGCGCTTCATTGAGCAGGACGGGTTCGTGACCATGTTGTGCCGTATCCATTTGCCGCAACGGCTCACGCCGAAGACCTGAATCCGATAACTCATAAGTCGGGGCGCGGAACGACCGCGGCCCGACCGAAAAATCAAAAAAAAGACAGAGACACGACTGGCCGGTACGTGTCCCTGCCATGCCTTCCATGGCCCGAGCATGTTCATCCTTGAAGACCAGCGGCGCCAATGCCTCAGTCCTTTGAGTTGGTGGCGTGCGGAAACTGAACATCCTGTTCAGCAACCTGGCCATTGTTTCGGGGCGGCGGTACCGGCACTTCTTCCATGAAGTGCCGGTACCGCAATTCGCCCTGTGTCGGCTTCCTTTTTTTGTCGCGTCCATGCGACAGCAGAAGCCATTGATACACACGCATCCCTGCGTGGGGAGCTTGGTCTCAACGGCCATCCTTGACCGCGAGAGGCGCTCCAGAGAGTATTCTTTACGCCGCCCGGACTCTTCCGGCTCCATCAAAACGGCGATGATATTCTTCCGCGTTCCAAACCTGTATGCGAGAGCCTACTCCCGCAAGTACCACATCTCGCTGCAGGATATTGATCGCAAAGCGGCTTGGCTTCTTGTCCGCACGATCCAGAAAATCATCCGGCATCACAACCCGTCCCTGTTCGTCAATTTCCAGAATTTTGACGCCTGCGAACAAGCCTAACTGACGATCCTGTTCCTCAACTGCCATTTCCAGGCTATCCTCTTTCTTTTCCTTCTCCGCCAAGGATAGAAAAACCGGTTCCGGAATTAGTTCAACAAAGCGCCGTTTTCCACCGTTTGGCTCACGAATTTCAACTGGCCGAGCATAGAATCGCTTTTTTCCGGACGGTGATTCGGGCACTTCCTGCCGATGCGCCGAAGGAATCGCCAGGCGATTCTTGGCGTCGATAACGTGCTCGTATGAACCAACCAGATACATCCAAGCTTCCAACCTTCAAGCACACAGAAAACCTGCTGTTCTCTTCATCGGTTTAAAGCATACAAAAACTTGTGGGAAAGTCAATACTTTTTGCTCCACATTAGGGGCAATTTTGGGATTGAACTTTTCACCACCTTACAACAACATCAACCCATAGACAACTATTTCCACATACCACTATTAGTAGATTACGGGGAAGTTTTTGCAGGAAAATATTATTTATATTTTTTCCTCCACTTTTCCCCACTTGGTCCCTTTCGCAGACCCAGCCTAATCACTGGTCGCCATTACACATTTGCCCAGCGGACTCACGGCGAGAAATATCAATTTTTAAGGGCTTTATACTCAATGGCCGCAATCGATGGGGTTTTACAGATGGGGTTGATTAGCCGCCCGGGCGGACAGACGTTACAATTCCCCACCTATGGCAACATTGACTTATCGTACTGCAGGTGAATCACACGGTCCGGCTCTGGTGAGCATTATTGAGGGGCTGCCGGCCGGATTGGATTTGGATATCGAATTTATCAATGGCGAATTACGCCGAAGACAGGGCGGCTATGGCCGCGGTGGTCGGCAACGCATTGAAACCGATGCGGTTAATTTCCGCACCGGTTTCAGGATCTGGAAAACCATAGGCTCTCCGTTGGTGGTGGAAATACCGAACAAAGACAGCCGATTGGATGATACGCCGGCCTTAATAAAACCTCGGCCCGGCCATGCGGATTTGGCTGGGGCCACCAAGTGGCTGACCACCGATTGCCGTGAAACCCTGGAACGCGCCAGTGCCCGGGAAACCGCCAATCGCGTGGCTGTGGGTGCTATTGCGCGGTGTCTTCTGCGCCAGTTTGGCATTGAAGTTATTGGCTTTGTGGTACAGATTGGCGCTGCCAAAGCCACCGTCGCCGCTGACGCACCTGTGACTGAACTGCGCCAACAGATTGCCGCCAGCGAGGTGTATTGCCCGGATTTGATTGCAGCGCAGGCCATGATTGAACAAATCAAGGCGGCAAAAATTCAAGGTGATACCCTCGGCGGAATTGTTGAAACGCGCGTTATCGGATGCCCCATAGGTTTGGGCAGTTGCGCCCAATGGGATTGGAAGCTCGACAGCCGCATTGCCGCAGAAGTCATGGGCATTCAAGCCATTAAAGGCGTGGAGATCGGCATGGGATTTAGAACCGCTGAACTTCCAGGCTCTGAAGTGCACGATCCGATTGAATATGACCCCACCTTGCGTGATACGCCCAACCTCGGGTTCAACCGCCCCACCAACAACGCCGGTGGCTTGGAAGGCGGCATGACCAACGGACAACCTGTGGTTGTGCGGGCGGCGATGAAGCCCATCAGCACGCTGCTGAAAAAGGCCATGCCCAGTGTGGATCTAACGAATAAACAGGCGGGTAAAGCGGATTACGAGCGTAGTGACGTCTGCGCGGTTCCCGCGGCGGCGGTAGTGGTGGAAAATGTTATCGCTTTTGAGATTGCCCGGTCCATGGTTGAAAAATTTGGCGGCGACTCCATGCGTGAAATGCACACCAATTATGAGCAATTTTTAGCCGCCGCACGACAACTGGGAATCTGAAAGCGGGCGAAGGGATTTGAACCCTCGACATTCACGTTGGCAACGTGACGCTCTACCACTGAGCTACGCCCGCGTAACGAGCTAGGAATTATAACAAAATCGCCCCGCCTGTAAATACCTGCCAATACGCCTCCAACATCGGGGCAGACCAATTTTTCCGGGCGGGGACTAATTGTTGTGTAACACGGCGATTTTCCAGTATTGCGGCCACTGATGGCTCTGTTCCATAGCCTTCTATGCCATACCCGCCTCGGCGTTGTCCGCATCCCATCGCATACCCGATCTTACTGTCTGTCTACTATCGCCATGCGAAGCACCGGATTATGCTGGAACATCCGTTTCAACTTCAATCAATTACCGACCATGGCCTGCCGACATTTGGCATAATGTTTTGATTTCTTCAGCCAAGGTATTGAAGTTGTTGGAAATGCAATTCAATTCCGCGTAAAAGCACACTGCCGCCGCCATTTAGAGGATTAATTCCTCTTGCATATCATCAACCAGCACGCAGGGAGGCATTAAATCGCTCGGACAGCAACGCTAGAATCGATGCAACCTGCTGATCGACCTGTTGCGATCGCAGCGTGGATTCGGGATCACGGAATACCAGTGTCAGGGTAACGCTTTTTTTGCCCGACCCGATTTGCGCGTTCCGGAAGGTTCCTACAAATTCAACATCTTCCAGAAATTCCAGCTCACTGCCCTGAATGGCCGCGGAAATATCCGCCCAGCGCACAGAATTGGCTACCACTATTGATAAATCTCTTTCAATAGATGGAAAGCGCGGCAATACTGACGCCCGGCGAACCGGGTTGAAAACGGCGATTAATTTTTCCAAATCCAATTCCGCCGCCGCTACGCCATGCCGCAGATCATAAAATTTCATCACATCAGGCGCAATCATGCCCACCGAACCAATATCTGTTGGCGTCTCATTGACAAACATCACGCAGCGGCCGCCGATCCCTGGCGAAAAAACCGGGCCATCCGCGGGCTTGATAATCAGGCGGGCGGCAGGGTTTAGGCGTTGTAAAAGTTCCCGTACCGTACCAAGTACCAGAGATAATTCATCGGCAATCAGCGCAATGTGGCGTTGTTCCGTTGGGGCCTCAGACGCTGATGTCTCCTGCCAGAATACACTGCAATATTCAAAGAGCATGGCACTGGCCGTACCGTTATTCTGGTTTAACGCCCGTGCCCGTAACAGCCCGGCCAATATAGACGGGCGCAGAGCATTTTCCGCCTTGCGCACCAGTTCGCTTACCTGTACCGCAGCGGCACCATGAGGTAAAAACTGCCGCCCTTCGGCTTGATCGACAAAACTGTGCGTAATGGCTTGAGAAAATCCGCAGCCGCACAGCGTGTTGCGAATGGCACCAATGGCCGCGGCCCGTGTATCTGTTGGCGGAACACGATGAGAAATAATACTTTGCACCGGCACGTTGCCGTAGCCCCAGATCGG
>JAJYGE010000265.1 GCA_021785155.1 Planctomycetota bacterium | reverse complement strand
TTCGGTGAGCGTGAAGCTGGCCCCAAAATTATCAATTCCCACGAGGTCAAAACGGCTTCGAGCCGGGTAACGCACAATGTCGCGGTCAATAAGTACCACCGGAATTTCAGCCTCCTTAAATTCATCCGCAATTGCGGCGGTGGATGATATATACCGATCGACCAAGATATCCAATGGCATAAGGAATACACCGGAGACTTGCCGCTCAAGGAAGTTCATGGCAATGTTACGGTAGCGGTCGGCCAAATCGGGTTCGATGGGATCATCGGACCAAGTTGGATCATGAAGTAACACCGAGGAACCCTCCAGACCGGCTCGGTATAGCAATTCCTTGCTCGCGGCCCCAAAAGGCGATTCCTCTTGGTGTTGTCTGGCCAGCCCCCATAGCACCGCCCCGAATGTTCGTCTCCGCCGGGGAGGCGCTGCGATCACCACGGATCCGGCCTTGCCGTTGCGCTTTATGAGAGCTTCCTTCACCAGCCGTTGAATGGCACGGCTCACAGTAGGCCGAGACACGCCAAATCGCCCGGCCAGGGCACGCTCCGTCGGAATGCGGTCATGAATACGAAAATTCCCGGCTTCAATTTCCTGCCGAAGAAAATTATAGATATTGAGCGACTCTTTTGGCGTTCGCATTGTTCCTCCAAGAGATGCCGGCAAGTCAATCCTGATTATCTGGTCATAACAATACTCTACGATCCACCATTTAGCTTGGCAACGGCGCCCCGATTATTTGGGTTTTGCTGAAACACCCGCTTCAAAAATGCCATGCTCTTTCGTGCGGCCCGCACGGGTTGGTCGGGATAGGTGTATAGCTCCACGGTAAGGAAGCGGTCGTAGTTGATGGCGATAAGGGCTTTTTTTAGTGCCGACCAGTTCATGCTGCCTTCGCCGGGGATCAGGTGGTAATGCTTGCGGCCCGGAATGTCTTCAATATGACAATTCCAGATCCGGCCCCGCAGAAGTTTTAATATAGCGGGAATTTTCTCGCCCAGCACCACCGAATGACCGATGTCCAGGTTGGCTCCCAGCATCGGACTTTTTATATGGTCAATTAATTCCCGCAATTCCGTGGCCCATTCAATAAACAGCATCGGTTCACATTCAATACCGATGCGGATATTGAGTTTTTCCGCAACTTCCAGAATTGGTTTCAGGCCGTTAATTAACTGTGCCATCGCCTTTTCCGGTGGCATGGTGGGAAGGGCTTTGCCGCTGGTAATGCTGATATTTTCCGCTCCCACCGCATGGGCGAATGTAAGCGTGTTGAGAATCATTTTTTTCCGTGCGGCGCGCAATGCGGGTTGGGGGGAAATCAGCGATGGCTCAAAAAATGGCTCCGGCGGCGCGTGTCGCCAGAAGCCGAACGTGCAGTTGGCGTTGATGTTGCTGATACGAATATCGCGTTTTTCCAATTGTCGACGAATCGCCAGAGCTTCCGCCGCGACAAACGTATCGGGATACCAGTGCGGCTTATCGGCCAGAATTTCCACCCCGGCATATCCGGCGGCGGCTATTTCATGAATGGCCCGAGTGAGGGACATGCGACTGAAGGCATTGGTTGAAAAGGCAAGTTTCATGGTGGCTCCAATGAGGTGGTCCACGGACCGACGATCCACGCGCTATTGATCCAGAAGCTCCAGCGCTTCACGCATCTGCCCGGCCAAATGCGCATCACCGGATTTTTCCGCAACCGGAATGCCCGCCTCATATTTTTCCCGCGCTGCGGCAACGTTGCCCTGCCGCACCAGGGCATGTCCGCACGCAAAATAAGCGGCGGCATAATTGGGATCAATGCGGAATATGGCGTTCAATTGCTCCAGTGCCGCATCCAACCGGTCGCCTTTCATGTATTCCCGCGCCAGGCCGTAACGCAGGAAACAATCGTTGGGTTCCGCCGCCAGAAGTTTGAGCAACTCTTCAACACGTTGTGCGTTCAAGCGAACCATCCTTATCCCACCCGATGTCGGGCTGTGGTGTTATTGCGCCAGTACCAGATCATCGCGGTGAATGACTTCTTCATACCATGTATCCAACCCCAGTAGAGCCGCGAAATCTCGTGATTTATGCCCCCTTATTTTTTCCACTTCCTCCCGACTGTAGTTGCTTAGGCCACGCGCGATAACATTTCCGACGGCATCCACGACGGCCACCGCATCGCCGCGCGAAAAATCACCTTCTGCCGCCATAATGCCCCCCGCCAAAAGCGATTTATTATTTTTTAACGCCTTGACCGCGCCATCATCAACGGTCACGGTACCGAGCGTTTTGGCGGTCAGGCCGATCCAGCGGCTGCGGGCCGACAATCGGCGTGACCCGGGCAGAATCAAGGTGCCTAACATTTCACCGGCCAACAGCCGGGAAACGATGCCGGGAGTTTTGCCGTTGGCGATAATCACCGGTTCGCCGGCGGTGCGAACAGTTCCGGCGGCCACGAGTTTCCCGCCCATTCCGCCGCTTCCGCGCGAGGATTTTTCAGGTCGGACCATCGCGGCCACGGATTGGTCCATGTCGGCAACTTCCGATTGCACGCGCCCCTGATCATCCAGCAAGCCATCCACCACCGACAGCAGAATCAATAAATCAGCGCGCAGCAGATTGGTGATATGAGCGGCAATAAGATCATTATCCCCGAAGCGGATTTCCTCCACCGCTACAGCGTCATTTTCATTGATAACAGGCAGGGAATCAGACCGCTGGAGCGCGTGAATGCAATTCCGCAGATTCAGATATCGCACGCGGTGTTCAAAATCCTGCCGGGTGACAAGAATCTGCCCCGCATGAAGACCATGGGGTTTAAGTGCCGCCGCAAAATGATTCATTAACAGACTCTGCCCAACGGCCGCCACGGCTTGCAGCATCGGCAAATCTTTCGGCCGGGTGGACACACCCATTTCCGTCATGCCCGCACCGATGGCACCGCTGGAAACCAGCGTGATGTTCATGCTGCGTTCTTTCCGCAGACGTGCCAGATCATTTGCTAACGCGGTGATAACGGCATGATCCAGCGCCCCATTTTTACCGCTTAGCGCATTGGTGCCAATTTTCACCACAATACTGGAAACGCCCGAAACTATTTCCGCCCGATTCATACCGGATCACCCTTTCGCCACGCGGCCACCAGCGTATTGGAGCATATTGCGGAGAATCCGGCAATACGCGGGATCACCGGAATCTCCCGCTGGTACTATCCCAGTAGCGTTGCAGGGCACTAGCCGGTCATTTTCAGCCAACCCGCGGCCGCCATGCCCCAAAGGAGATTCAGCGCGATTACAAACAGCGGTGTGGTCACGCCATGGTTGATTCCCATGACGCTTTGATGCAGAAAAATTGGAAACACCACAAAAAGTTGAAAAGCCGCGGGCAATAATCCCAGCAGCAGTCCTCTTTTCAGAACCGAGTTGGTCAACACCGGCAGCACCAGAAACAATCCGAATATACCGCCCCACACCAACCGCGAATAAATCCAATATTTGTTGGCGGCGATGGAAATATCGCAGCCGAGAAGATGAAACAATCCCATACGGTCAAATAACCATGCTGCGGACATATTGACCACTGCGCCCACGGCACCCGCGGCAAAACTCAACGAAAGCTGCCCCGGAACACTGGAAGAACCCGCACCCGCCATAAAATAATCTCCTGTTTTGGGTGCCAACTATACTCTTAGACAACCACGGAATGCTCTACCGCCGTAGTAGCTTTGCGCACCATTGTGATACACAAAAACTTGGCCGTAACGGCAATCGCCAAAGATCGCGCCGCCGAGATCTCTAATATCAGAAGGGGTTTTCAACCAGCTCGACGTTTTCGTATCGTAATTTCCAAGTTGTTGCAGTTCCCGATACTGCTCTTGCGTTAGAAGCTCAATGCCCATGGCCGCCGCCATATCCATCGCGCTATTTGCGGGTTTATGTTCCTTCCGTGAATCCAGTGCCGCGCGGTCATAACAAACGCTTCTGCGACCTTTTGGACTTTCCTGCGAACAATCATAAAAAATGTATTGGTCTGTCTTTGTGTCATGACCGACAACATCCGGCTCACCGCCGGTTCTTTCCATTTCATGGAGTGACCACAGTGTTCCAGCATTGGCGGTCAGCCGTGCCTGTACCTTTGCCCATTGGATGTCTGTATGACGCTGCATGTGTTTCATAAAACGGGCTTTCAACACCCCGACGATTTTGTCGCGTTGTTCCGCTGACAAGTTTTTATTTATTTCAACGCCCCAACCTGATCGCTTGCCGCTTGCCGAGTTCATTTTCCGTCTGTCTCCATTCCGAGCCGAACGAGAATGATGTTATCGCCAGGCGACAGTGGAAACAAGACTCTCCCGTTTTTATGTTGAAGGATTGTGCAGGGTTTGCCGTGATGTGCGGCCAGACCGATTGTGCCTCCGGTGCGGAAACGCTCCGCAGGTTCGCAAGCACCTCGGTGCCCCGGAGAATTGACACCCCGGACAAGTAATCGCAGAATGAGGGACAGTGTCTGCAAGGCTGCTGGAGG
>JAJYGE010000045.1 GCA_021785155.1 Planctomycetota bacterium | reverse complement strand
AATATCTTCTCCGTGCTTTCACCAGCCTGGACTCGGCCGGGCGATCTATTGTCATTACGGCAGGCACCAACGCGGTTTGGAATGGTCAGCCTCTATGCAACATTTACCAGCCGTGGGATGCGACTGCGAATAGAATCGCACTTTCGGCATTCGCCTAAGCTCCTTCGGCTGCATCTACCCTGGTATGTCAGCGTGACCGGGGCCATGGTGGATGGCCACAAGTTATCCGTGCACGGTCAGAGTCTGGAGATGCCGGCAGGCGCGGCAGAAGTTCGTTTGCAATGGAACAGAAACTCCAATCTTGACGATTGGAATTACCATGCATTTGTCAAACGATTTCGGAAGGTTTGGCGGAACCGCTATTTTGCGCACAAGTCCATGCCTTTTGGCAATGGTGGACGAGTCAGTTGGCCGTAGCCGGAAATATCAGTATCGATTCACCGACTTGCCGTTCGGGTTATTCCAACTCACCTTCGACCACCGGAGATCCAGGTTCGAACGTGAAGCGGCCATGACGGTCGGCATCAATGCGGACGGAACTGCCTTCGGGAAATTCACCGTTGAGCAATTTTTCCGCCAATGGATTTTCAAGCTGCTGTTGAATCAGCCGCTTAAGCGGACGTGCTCCATACGTCACATCAAACCCCTGTTCGCCAAGCTCATGGCGGGCTTTGTCGCTGACGACAAGACTATAGCCCCGTTCGGCCAGCCGATGTTCCAGATGTCGCAATTGAATGCCGACGATCTCCGCCAACTGCGATTTTTGCAGCGTATGGAAAATCACGACTTCATCCACGCGGTTGAGAAATTCCGGGCGGAAATGCTGCTTGAGCACATCCCGCACGCCGGCTTCGATTTCCCAGTCGGCACCCTTTTTGGCGGTGATCTCCTGAATCATCTGGGACCCCAGATTACTGGTCATGACAATGAGTGTATTTTTGAAATCCACCGTGCGGCCCTGCCCATCGGTTAATCGCCCGTCATCCAACACCTGCAAAAGCACGTTGAACACATCACGATGGGCCTTTTCAATTTCATCAAATAAAATCACACTGTACGGATGGCGGCGAGCGGCTTCGGTCAACACCCCACCTTCTTCATATCCCACGTACCCCGGTGGAGCGCCGATGAGCCGAGCCACGCTGTGCTGCTCCATAAATTCAGACATATCAATGCGTATCATGGATTCTTCGGTATCAAACAGAAACTCCGCCAGCGCCTTGCACAATTCGGTTTTGCCGACGCCGGTCGGCCCTAAAAACATAAAACTGCCGATGGGCCGACGGGCATCGCCCAGGCCCGCGCGGCTGCGCCGCACGGCGTTACTGACGGCCTTTACCGCTTCGTCCTGCCCGATCACGCGGCGGCGCAGAAAATCTTCCATGTGTTTCAGACGTTGTTTATCCCCCTCCAGCATTTTGGTTACGGGTATGCCGGTCCATTTGGCGACAACATGCGCAATTTCCTCGGGCGTAACTTCCTCGCGTACCATGGACTGACCCGATTTGAGAATGTCATCCAGTTGCTTCTGCCGGACTTGTAAATCCGATTCCAATTGCCGCAATTCACCGTAGCGCAGGCGGGCAGCCTCCTCCAGTTTGCCCTGCCGCTGCGCCTCTTCCAACTGCGTTTGGGCATGCTGCATTTTTTCCCGTACGGCCTTGATGCCCCGCAACACGCCGGATTCCCGCTCCCACTTGGCCGTGAGTTCCGAATTCTGTTCGTTCAGATCAGCCAGCAGTTTCTGATTTTTTTCCAATTGCTGACGCGACGCGTCATCCTTTTCCTTCTTCAGCGCTTCGCGTTCCACCTCCAACTGCATGATTCGGCGGCGGACATCATCCAACGCCGCGGGCATGGAATCATTTTCAATGCGCAGTCGGCTGGCGGCCTCATCGACAAGATCAATGGCCTTGTCCGGCAAAAAGCGTTCGGTAATGTAGCGATTGCTCAACGTAGCCGCGGCCACGAGGGCTGAATCCTGAATGCGTACCCCATGGTGTGTTTCATACCGTTCTTTAAGTCCACGCAAAATGGCGATGGTGTCTTCCACCGATGGCTGGGGCACCATTACCGGCTGAAATCGCCGCTCCAAGGCGGGATCTTTTTCGATGTATTTGCGGAATTCGTCCAAGGTGGTCGCACCGATGCAACGCAATTCGCCCCGCGCCAGTGCGGGTTTGAGCAAATTTGACGCATCCATGCTGCCCTCCGCCCGGCCCGCGCCCACCACATTGTGCAGTTCATCAATAAACAGTATCACGCCACCGGCCGACTGTTCAACATCCTTGAGTACAGCTTTCAGACGATCCTCAAATTCACCGCGAAATTTCGCCCCGGCCACCAGAGCGCCCATATCCAGCGCTATGAGCTTCTTATTTTTCAGCCCCTCCGGCACATCACCGGCCAGAATGCGCTGCGCCAAGCCTTCCACGATCGCCGTTTTGCCCACGCCCGGTTCGCCGATAAGGACGGGATTATTCTTGGTTCGACGGCTCAGCACTTGCATACATCGGCGGATTTCTTCATCGCGGCCAATAACGGGATCAAGTTTCCCCTGCCGGGCGGATTCCACCAAATCGCGGCCATACTTTTGCAAGGCCTGATATTTATCCTCCGGATTTTGATCCGTCACGCGCGAATTGCCGCGAATATCTTTAAGGGCCGAGAGAATGGCATTTTTGTTGACACCCAATGAGGTCAATGCGGTTTTAGCCTGTGAATTGGACGCAATTAATCCCAGCAGCAAATGTTCGGTGGAAAGATATTCATCCTTTAACCGATCGGCTTCCTTTTGGGCGGCGGCCAGAACTTCACTGACATCGCGGGCCATACCCAATTGCGCCCCGCCTGATACGCTGGGCAGACGGTCAAGCTGCGTATCCACCATGCCCTCCAATTGCCCGCCATCTACCCCCAGGCGTGCCAGCAGGGGGCGAATGATGCCCTGTCCGTCCGCTAATAAGGCGGCCAGCAGGTGCAACGCGGTGACTTCGCCATGCTGTTTCTCAGCGGCCAGACTCTGGGCATTGGCCAATGCTTCCTGGGCTTTGACAGTAAATTTGTCCAATCGCATAGCAACTCCTTTATGGTGGCCACCTGGTGCGGGCCACAGGAGCACGGTTAACAAATGCCATACCAGCGGAAAAAGCCATCAAATATGGGCGTTTTCATCAAATTCCAATGACTGCGAAGTCGGCGATACTGCCGATATGGCAGAACCCGCTTTATGGCATATAATCCCCCGGCAGCGTTCTGCCGCTGACATTTGTTTCGTATATCCGCCCACCGCGGTACATCCTATTACGCGGAATACACTCGGCCACGACGGATCTGACAAAACCGGATCGTTCGTTATAGTATGCGAAGCAACGCCTGCGCCTGACTTACCAAACCTGAAATTTCTTCATCATTCATTTGATAGTTCTGGATGAAGTACCCAAAGCACGCGATCGCTTCTGTCCGATGTCTTTGCTGCCGCAGCAGCTGCGCTTTTTGAAAAAGCGCCACCCCCGCACACACCCGAAGGAGCGGATCGCCCGCGTGGTCAAATGTCTTTATCACCTCGTCAAAGGCGACCATGGCATCCTCTATTTTCCCAAGCTCGGCCAGAGCCAATGCGCGGTTGCATTGCGACCTTGCCGCCAGTTGCCGCAGAAACAGGGAATCAGCGGATGAGAACCTGGCAATTATGGCGTCGCAAATTGCGATCTGTTCCAGACGCTTGCCAAGCTCGGCTTGCGTCAAGGCTTTCCGCATCATGGCCCGGGCGACTATGAATGAGGTTCCGGTATCTTCGGCTTTTCCAAAACGCTTAATAATGGCATCGTAAACGGCCAATTCATCGAGCTTACGTTCCAGCTTACGAAACGCCAGCCCTGTATCCAGCATCGCCGTCGCCACCTGCCGCTGGACATCCGTATCCGCTATGGCTCCAAATTTAGAAACGATCTTCTGATAGCAACGCACTTCATCGCCCAGCCGCCCCTGCTGCCCGGCCATCGCCGCCTGACGCATCAGGACTTCCAAGAGATGCCCGCGCAATGCGACATCCGTGGCATTACCGAAACGCAAAATCATGGCATCATAATTAGACCGTTCATGCTCCGGACGATCCATCTGACTGAATATCCGTCCCATGTCCAGCATGGTCTGACAGATCATGGGCGCAAAAGACACATCCATTTCCCGGCCAAATTTAAGCATAAATGCGTTGCAGGCCCGCAGTTGATCTTCCAGAGAGCCGACTTCCGCCACCATTTCTATTTTCATGCGAAATGCTTCCGCCACGTCCCGACGAATGGCCGATGATTCGGATTGACCATACCGTTTAATAAATTCATCGCTCGCCGCAATAAGTTCCGCACCGCGCCCGCTCCATTTTATAGTGCGCAAATACACCAACTGACCGGCGGGCGATTCCATATCCGTGTCCGGCGCACTATCCTTACTTTCAGCAATCAAGGGAACTTCTGATTTCATGCCCATCTGCTCCGCGGCACGTTCCTCCGTTAACTC
>JAJYGE010000031.1 GCA_021785155.1 Planctomycetota bacterium | reverse complement strand
ATGAATTTATGCGCATAAAAATGCCCCGGAGCGGGAGTGGCTCCGAGGCATCAGGGAGAAGGAGAAGCCATGAAATCGTTAATTGCTTTGCTGCACAAACACAAAGCGCTCGGAGCCGTCAGCGCCACGCACATACATGCGGATCCCGGATGACAGACTCACTTTTTTCAACACTGCCTTAAATTCATCCACCGACGCAATTTTATGCCCCTGTACCCGCAGGATAATATCGCCTGGATTGACGCCCGCGCCGGCGGCCACGCCGTTGGGATCCACTTTGCTGACCATCACGCCTTCGGGTTTGGAAAGGTGATATTGCTTGGCAATTTCCGAGCTGACACTGGCCACCGTTACGCCCAAACTCTTGGACTGCACCACGCCCGGCTTTTCACCGCTGCCGCCGGCCAACGCCAATTGGCTGATACTCGCCGGTTGCGTGCCTACCGCAAAGCTCAGATTCATCATTTTGCCGCGGCGGAATATTCCCAACGTGACATCCTTACCGGGGCGGGTGTCGGCGATGACATCCCGCAGTTGGGTCATGCTGCGAACTTTGGCTCCGTCAATGGCGGTGATAATGTCACCGGCCTTTAAACCGCCCTTGGCTCCGGGGGAATCAGGCCACACTTGTTCCACCAGAACGCCGTGGAGATGATCGTATCCAAAACTTCTGGCGGTCTTCTGAACGGCTTGATGCCGCACATCGGCAATGGTAACGCCCAGATACCCGCGTACAACCTTTCCGTATTTCATCAGGGCATGAACAATGTATTTAACTTCATTGGACGGAATTGAAAAGCCGATGCCGTTAAACGAGCCCGTGTTGGTTGCAATTGCCGAGTTTATACCGACTACATCGCCCTTCAAATTCAGCAATGGACCACCGGAATTGCCCGGATTAATGGCCGCATCGGTCTGGAGATAGTCAGAATAGGTTAAACCGGCAAGCTTGGGGTCATTTTCCGCAATGACATTGACATTGGTGCGTCCTTTGGCGGAAATGATGCCCTGGGTTGTGGTTTGAGTGAAACCGAAGGGTGATCCAATGGCAATAACCCACTGGCCCACGCGCACATGTCGGGAGTTGGCAAATTTCAGAAACGGCAAGTCTTTCGCGGCAATCTTCACCACCGCAAGATCAGATTTTGGATCTGTACCGATTACCTTTCCCTTGAATCGGCGATGGTCCGCCAGCGTGACGGTGATTTTTGTGGCATCGCTGACTACGTGATTATTAGTGACAATGTAACCGTCGGATGAAATAATCACACCGCTGCCGGTGCCAAAAAGCTTTTCCGGACCGGGATTGGAGGGTACCAGCGGAAAAGCGCCGGGAGGAAGCATTTTGCGAAATCCGGGCGGCAACTGCATGGGGCCGCCCGGATTGATGTTCTGGGATTGTGGAATTTCCTTGACCACCTGAATATTGACAACTGCATTATGATCAGCCTTGTAGACGGCTTCAAAGGCGTCGGAAAGTTGATTGGCGAATGCGGTTACTTTGGGGTTAATGGCCGGAACGCCGGAAGAGTCGTCGGCATGAACCGCATGGGAGGAACCAAAAATTCCCATCGCCACAAGGCCAAAGGATGACGCCATCGCCAAAGCCGCAGCCAGAGTGATAAGTTGCGAGGGTTTTCGTGATCCGTACTTCATAACGTGCAAGCTCCGTAAATTTCCAAACACTTCTCAACACAGGGCCTTCTTACCGGGCCGGTTTATTGTTCCGTTCCCGGTGATTGCCCGTTCACCATATACGTTGCCACCGTAAGTCAAATCCCTACACGTGCGGAAAAATATTTTTTTGTGTCTGGAGTTGGTGACCTATATCCCATACCAGTATGGCGCAAAAAAAAGCGGCCTTGGATAGAATGTCCATGGCCGCTTCGTTTAAAAGACGTATTCCCGGATCGCATCAGTGCGGATCGACAAACACATTGTGGAAATCGCTGGGGCTGACTTCCTCTGCATGGCCGTCGACAAATGCTATGTTGATGGTTGTACCGTGTCGCAGCCAGCCCATATTGTTGCCGCCTGGATCGCCCAGCGGTAATGGCAGCACATCCGGAGCCAGGGGAATTCGATCACGCAGCGCGGCGTCATCGGCGACTGCCTGCAGGGTTTCGACATTCACATTCGCCGGCAAAGCGGACGCATAGGTGTAAGCGCTGGTGTAGTATGTCTCGTCACAATAAAACAAGCCGTTGCTGCCTTGGGCATCCATGCCCCCCGGATTGGGTCGCACACCACAATCACCAAACATCAGGGTGCTGGCGGGGTTGGCTACAGAGGAAAGCTTACAGCCTGCCGCCGCCGTGGGTGCACTGGAAGAGCTTGACCCAGAAGATATTTGGAAAGCCCAGCCGGGGTTAAAGGCCGCGTACTGACCGTTGTAATTAGCTGAGGCAATATCAGCATTAATCCCGTACGATACTGGATAGTAACCCTGAAAATATCCAGGATAACCGCTGGGGGCGGGCTGAGTACTACCGCCCGTGCCGACCGCCACGTTATTGAATAACTGATATCCCGGATATTGGTCGTTTAACGTTGGATCACTGGGACAAAGGAAAACCTTGGATCCGGCCCCATTGGTGCCGAAATTCATGAATGACTGATTCTCCTGGCCGCCCAGATACGGTACCAGGGCGCTGGCCCAATCCTTCATCACCGGCGCGCCAACCGGTACATACTGCCCAGTAGCGGGGTCATACGTGGTGTACCGATAGGCGAACATGGTGTGATCAGGATCGGGCGTTTCGGTATATTGCATGATACTGCTGTCAGTATCCGGCTGCACCAGACCCTTGTGTTCGTTGGCGAACATGTTTTCAGCCAGGCCAATTTGTCGCACATTCGACAGACACACAATGGAGTCTGCCAACTGCTTGGCTCTGGCCAATGCGGGCAGCAGCAGCGCAATCAACAGCGCGATAATACTGATGACCACGAGCAGTTCGATAAGGGTAAAGCCTTTTCTCCGGTTCATAATGAACCTCCTTCTTAGTAATAGGCCACCTACGGACACATCGTCCTACTATTGTTAGTGCGGCGACGCCGCCGCATTAATATCAATGGCAAACCAGCCAACAGCAGAACTCCCGCCGCTGGCTCCGGCACCGGGGAGGACGCTAACAACGCAGCTAAGTTGGTCGTGCCGGTGTATTGCTGCAATAAACTGTCGTAAGCCGCCATGGTCTGGCTGCTGGCATTATTCTGCTGCAAGGTCTGGCCGAACAAAATAAAGTCCCGCGTGCTGATAACGCCGGTGCCAAGATAATCGGCGGCGGGATTGAATTGCGTATTGTTGCTGGCCATCAACTGGCCCCACAAGTGTACATCCGCCACATTGTAGTTGTACTGACCATTGGGGTTCAGCACACCCATGCCATCGCCCGGCGGATCGGTGTAAAGCCCGGCAAAGCGCTGGATGTTGTAGGTTCCATCAGGTTTATACGTGACCACGGTGGCGACGTGATTGCCGGTGGTTAAATTCTGTGCTTCAATGGTCCATTGATTGGTATCGGTTTGGTTGGCCTGATTGGAATTCCCGATCATGGCGAGAATCTGACTGTTGGTATCCGCGGCGGGCAAATCAAATAGTACATGGATGTTATTGGCTAATCCGTCCACCGATTGCACCACCAAATTGCGATTCTGACTTACGCCGTGCGTTACCGGATTAAAACTCATGACCTGGGAAACCGGCGCGGAAGTATCAACATAGATTGTTTGCGTCCAATCGGTATATACCGGCGGAGCATCCACACCTGTGCGATGCCGAAAGGCGATAACTTCAATGTTGTCATACCCCTGCGGCAAGGCACTGGTGTTAATGGTTTCGGTATATAAGCCGGTGCCGCCGCCCACCAGTGGGCTGGCATTTTGGAATTCCAGATAGCCATAACTGGTGGTATTGGGTGTGGTGCTGACAAAGCTCTGGCCATTAACCGCAATGCCGCTGTTGATTTTGAATATGGCATTATCACCGCCGGCGTTGGGATCATACATATTTTGATTGCCCAGCAGATACACTTTCTGGGTTTGCAGTTGAATTTGAAATTGTGATCCTTTCACCACCGCCACGTTGGTAACGGTGTTGCTGCCATTATCCGCAACTATATTTGGATCACTGGTGGCCGGCGCGTTTCCGGGAATTTGCCCGGCGGTATTGGTAATGGTCATGGTGCCGATGGGTGTAGCCGGACCATAAATCAGATCGCCCTGCCCGGTAAAATTCCCGGCGGAGTTGGTGTTATTGGAAAATGTCACATTGACCGTGCCATTGGACTGAACCTGCAATACCTGCGGCAAACCGTTGGCGGCGGCATTGCCGGTTAATTCGACCAGATATGGCACATTGGCCGGGTTGAAGGCAGTTTGTAAAGTGGTGGAAAAATTACCGCCGCCGGTTTGATTATTCAGGAGCACCAAGGCGGAATCCTGACGTTCAAAGGCATAATTATTCTGGCTGATATAACGCTGAATCACATTGCCGGTGCTGTAACGGTTGCGCAAATCCACCAACCCGCTGATCTGA
>JAJYGE010000198.1 GCA_021785155.1 Planctomycetota bacterium | reverse complement strand
GCGAAGCGCGGCCTGATCTGTTCGAGCCGTGCCCGGTCTGCCGACAGGAGAGTCAATATTCACCTTGGGCCAGGACGATCCGGCTGGCCGCAGCGCATCGAGCGGTCACCGGCGACAAATCAAAGGGGGCAGCAACATATCCGCAGCCGGTATTGGCAACGCTGCCGGTGCCGATGGCCAACATCGGCAAGTTTACACGCAACACGATGGCGGACGCTGGCACGAAAAAAATAACCCAATCTCATATTATGGAGAATACGCATGACACCAACGCCGAAACAATTGGCGATCCTTACCGCTATCCGCGACTTTCGGTTGCGGCAGGGCTTTTCGCCGACGATGCAGGAACTGGCCGACCAACTCGGCGTATCCAAGGTCACCGTGTTCGAGCACGTTCAGGCTCTGGAACGAAAAAAGTTGATCCATCGGGAGCCGCACAGGGCACGCTCTTTGACTGTACATCCGGCAGTGAAGCTGCCTGAGCCATGGAATCAGCACAGTCAGGCGACAGACTTTCCGATGGCGGGTTCCATTGCGGCGGGACGTCCGATTGAAGCGGTGGAAAACCCGGACACAATAAGTCTTGGAGATATGTTTGCATCGCGTTTTGGCACATTTGCATTGCGCGTGCGCGGTGATTCGATGATTGAAGATCATATTACCGATGGTGATCTGGTGATTGTTGAGCAGCGCTCAACGGCGCGTGACGGAGAAACGGTCGTGGCGCTGCTTTCGGATGGTGCCGCTACGCTCAAACGCATTTATCGTGAAAAAAATCGGGTTCGATTACAGCCTGCCAACAAATCGATGGCTCCGATTTATGTGGATTCGGATGTAACGATTCAGGGAGTGGTCATCGGGGTGCTAAGGCCATTTTCGCGATAAACTGGCGCAGCGGTGGCAAATCGGATAGCAGGGAGAAGTAGATAAGGTCCTTTTCGTAGAAAATTGTGGAGTGTTGCGATTGACTTTGCGGCATTGTGACGATATGTTAATGAATCTTGCCACTTTGCGCGGCGCAGTTCCGCAATGGGTGGTAAACGAGGTGAACACCTTTAGTAGAAAAGTTGGTTTTCGGCCGTTGATGGAGTGTACATGCCCGCTAAGAAATTAAGCAAAGCCAAGCCGGTAAAGCCCGCCCGTAAAGCAATCATGAAGGCAAAATCCAAAGCGAAACCTCCGACGAAAGTTAAGTCTCAACAAAAGAAAGCCACAGGGAGGTCTTCCGCCAAAGCCCCCAGCAAGGCGGCGTATAAAGTTATCCGCGTTGGGAAGGCCGCTTCGCGACCGGAGCCAACACGCTCCGCAAAAAGCCGTAGTGCTCCAATTTCACGTCAACCCAAGCCCATTAATGGCAACGCGATCAACGGCAAATCGCATGGCATTAACGGCGCGGCGTCGGCGGGCAGTGCGACAATTAAAATACCGGCGGCAAAACTCTCCAAGGCGGAATTAGAAAAGTTCCGCACTCTGTTGCTGGACAAACGGCGGGAAATTCTTGGTGATGTCGGTTCGATGGAAAGTGAAGCGTTCCGGAATCAGGATAATCATTCCAGCAGCCCAATGCACATGGCGGATGTTGGAACGGATAACTTTGAGCAGGAATTTACGCTTGGACTTATTGAAAGTGAACGTGAACTGCTTAAAGAAATTCAGGAAGCCATTGCCCGCATAGAAGATGGATCTTTTGGTATATGCGTTGCTACAGGAAAACCCATTGGTAAGGCCCGCCTGGAAGCCAAACCTTGGGCGAAATACTGCATTGAATATGCCCGTATGCTTGAAAGTGGCATGTTGCCGCGTAATGGCGGAGACATCGCCGCAGCCGAAATGGCGGACGAAGAGGAAGACTGACACGACTTCACATTCATGCGGCGGATGTGGCGCGGTAGATGGCCAATTCTTGTCAACGCAATGCATCGTAGCGGCATAATTCAGGCATTGTTGCGGGTTTGGTGGACAATCGTAACGTATCGGTTTGTAACGGGACATTAAATTTCTGTAAAACTTTGTGCGCTTGGCATGCAGGACGAATGGAATATCCGGACATTGTATCCTTGGCGTGGGGTGTGATCTTCATTAGAATACCATAAGCAGTCGAAATGTATCGGCTGATTTGCATCGGCTGGGCGGCACATCATGAATCAACCAATAAGTTCAGTTTCAAATCCGCCGGACAAAGCTGATGCATCGCAGCCTAAGCAAGATGCCGCAAGGACGCCATTGGCCAGTTCCTCACCGGCGGCTTGGCTGCGGTTGGTCTTGATCTCAGTGTGTGGATTGACAGCGGATTTGTGGACCAAACAACTGGCTTTTACCAAACTTGGCTACGGACCGGGATCACGGCATGTGGTGCTGATTCCAGATGTTCTGCAATTGCGGACAACGCTTAATCCCGGAGCTGTGTTCGGTGTTGGGCCTGGCTTGGCTCCACTGTTTATTCTCATTAGTCTCGTCGCTATCGGATTTGTTGTGTATGTTTTCATGAACACGCAGAGGGGCCAATGGGTGATGCAAATTGCGCTGGGGCTGATTCTGGCGGGGGCCATGGGTAATCTTTACGATCGGGCTTTCAACCATGGTAAAGTTCGGGACTTTATACTCCTGCATTATTGGCCATGGATATTTAACCTTGCGGATGCCATGTTGTGTATTGGCGTGCCGCTGCTGATTGTCTGCTGGCTTTTTCAAGGTGCGCAGATGCACCATTCGCGCCAGGGGCCGTTGTAGTAAACCGATGGAGAATTGCGGGCGGTTTTGAATATGCGTCTACGAGGTAAAAAAAATAATGGATACAAACTACCCCGTTGAAATTGTGATCGGATTGCTGGTGCTGTTGGGATTGGTTTTCCTGGCCCATCATCAGGCGGCCTCCGACAGGCCCAGAGTTCAGCAGGCCGTCGAACATGTTGTCCCCATGACACTACCAGCTCATAAATAATCTTGAATTTGGAAACGCGGATGAAAAACACCTCTTGGTCTGTTCCCGAACTGGTTCAACGCATTGAATTAAAAAAGGCGGTAGTGGGGGTCATTGGACTGGGTTACGTTGGCCTGCCGCTGATAAAAGCATTTTCTGATTCCGGCTTTGTAACCATCGGTTTTGACGTAGATCAGGCAAAAGTCCGGATGCTGGAAACCGGCAAAAGTTACATTCGCCATATTGCTCCGGCGACAATCCGAAGTCTTGTGCGGGATGGACGTTTTACACCCACGGTAGATTTTTCGCGCATGGCGCATTGTGATGCGCTGATTATTTGTGTTCCCACTCCGCTGACCGTCAATCGGGAGCCTGATATGCAGTATGTGTCGGGCACCGCCTCGGCGATTTCAGCTTATTTACGTCCGGGCCAGTTGATTATTCTCGAATCCACGACCTATCCCGGTACCACCCGTGAAGTTGTTCTACCGGTGCTTGAAGCTGGCGGATTGAAATCCGGAAAAGATTTTCTTCTCGCATATTCTCCGGAGCGCGAAGATCCCGGTCGCAAAGATTTTCAGACGGTGGATATTCCGAAAGTTGTGGGCGGTATGGATGCCGGGGCGCTGCAAGCCGCGTGCGCCCTGTATGGACAAGCGGTCAAAACGGTCGTGCCGGTCGAGAGCTGTGAAATTGCCGAGGCGGGAAAAATCCTTGAAAATTGTTACCGCTGTATCAATATTGCCATGATCAATGAATTAAAAATTATTCTTGATCGTATGGGTATTGACGTATGGAAAGTCATTGCCGCCGCTAAAACCAAACCCTTCGGATTCCAGGCGTTTTATCCTGGGCCGGGACTCGGTGGCCATTGCATTCCAATTGATCCATTTTATCTAAGCTGGAAAGCCAAGCAGTACGATGTTACGGCCCGTTTCATTGAATTAGCCGGCGAACTAAATACTGCCATGCCCTATTACGTTATTGGAAAAGTGGCCGACGCGCTTAATGATGTTGGCCGGTCGATTCGCGGCTCACGGATTCTAGTGTTAGGACTGGCTTATAAAAAAGATGTGGATGATCTGCGCGAATCGCCTTCGGTTGTGCTTATTGAACAACTTAAGCACCGGGGGGCGCGGGTGGATTACAATGACCCGTTTATCCCTCGAACGCACACACAGCGGCAGCATGATCTGAAAATGAAGTCCATCCCATTAACCGCCGAAAATCTTAAGCGCTACGACCTTGTACTTATTGCCACTGATCACTCGGTTTATGACTGGCCATTTATTGTGCTGCACGCGCGACGCATTGTGGACACGCGCAACGCCACCGCCGGAATTCGTGTTGGCCGCGGGAAAATAACCCGGGCGTAAAAGCGCCCCGCTTCTGTATAACCCGGCGGCGCAACTCCAAGTGGAGATGCGAACGCATCTACCCGGAGGAGGCATTACGATCCGGAGACGGGCACTTTTGGGCAGGTAAGCCTCCGCCGCGTAACGTGTCATGCGCCTGATGAGAACGCTCCGTTTGATTCGGCCCGCTTTATTGCCCCAACGCGTCTTGTAGATCGCTTACGGTGATAAAGCGGAATTGGCCGGCGGATTGCCGGGCCAGTTGCTGTAATTCTTTTCGTTCACCGTTCACGGATATGACGTCAATAT
>JAJYGE010000339.1 GCA_021785155.1 Planctomycetota bacterium | reverse complement strand
CCTGCCCGGCCGCTCGTCGTGAAAAAACCCAACCGACGGATCAAGCCCGGCGCAGGCCAGTGCGGCCGTACAATCGTGGGTCAAAATGCTGTAAAACAGGGACAACAGGGCATTGATCGGATCCAGGGGCGGGCGGCGTGTGCGTCTGGTGAATATCAGCGATTCCGGCGCTTCGGGCGTCATGCGCGAAAAGTTCTCGAAATAAATTCGCGCCGCGTCTCCTTCCACACCGCGCATGGCTTCAAGCGAATCGGCCGGTTCCAGTTGCAATAAGCCATTTGCCAGATACGCCGCCGCGGTGCGCAGAGCCTCCGCATCCCCCGCGCGGTGCTCCGGTAAATCGCGCGACGATCGCAGCAGGCTGCCTCGCGCATTCTGGACTTTTCCGGCCACCACCGCCCGCGTAAAGTTCAGACGGAATGCCATATCATCCGCCCGGCGATACTGTGCCCGCTTCAGCCGCACACCGGCGGATCCGGGCGTATCAACGCGTGCCAGCAGCCGGCCATGCGTTGACATGAAATTCAATGGAATCTGCGCTTCAGCACATGCCTCCATGAGTTGCGGGCTGACCATGACCCGGCCAAAGCACGCAATGGAGTCAATCAAGTGCATGGGTAAACGGGCGGCAACATGGCCGTCAATGTGAATTAAAATCGCCTGGCCTTCACGGTGCAGGTATGCCCCCTCGGTGATCACATATAACGTATTGAGTTGAATATCATCCATGTCCGATTCCCATTTTTCGTTGCCGCCGCACCCGGCGCGGCGCTTCCGCCGGCATCTACGCCGTTGGCTTTTCAGTTGAAAACAACCCCGCGTAGGCCGTATCCATGGCCCGTGAACCACCCGAGAGTTCCGGCAAACATATTGCGTGCATGGAACACCCGTCGCACTGCGGTTTGACCACCGCCGGCGGCACCTCGTCCGCCAGCATAAGCGCCCGCACCTGCTCGATGGTGTGAATTGTCAATTGCCGCAGATCATCGGTAAACAGCACCTCGCGCCGCCGCCGGGTTTTAACGTGGTAAATGGCTCCCTTCGGCACCGGCGCGCCGATCATTTCCTCAAGGCACAATGCCTGGGCGCACAATTGCACATCATCGTTATCCCATTTTTTGCGCTTGCCCAATTTATAATCCACGGGCAAGGGTACTTCCAGGCCATTTGCCACGGGTCGGAATTCAACGATGTCGGCCTTGCCGGTCAGGCCGAGTTTTACTGAAAATAACGGCAAGGCCCGTTCAATCCGCGCCCCTTCCGCGGTCTGCCGATAACCCGGATCATCGGCCTGCTCATGCGCCAAAGTTCCGGAAACCGTCCACACGTTGTCCACCCACAGCGCGTCGAGCCGGTGCAGCGCGCACCGCCGATTGCAATATAAAAAATCATTGAGTGATGATATCGCAACCGGATCGGGTGGATCAATACATATATTTTGTTCCATTGCGAAATCCCCGTAATGCCACGCGGTTCATCTGATCCGTATGGCGCGGCCGCCCCCGCGGCGGGCGTCATACGCGTACCGTTACCACAACGCGGCGAAGGACCGCCCGGCGGCAGCCGCCGGCGCTAAATGCGGCACGGTGAACGCAGCGCGCTAAACCGGGCCGGAACCCCATGGTGTGATAAAGTTCCAATGCTGGGGCGGCAATCCGGATCTGGCCGGATTGCCATTAACATACGCAATCGCCCGCGCGATATCATCCGCCGTATTCAAATACACATTCCATCCGCGGCAGGCCCATACCGTTCGATCCGGGCGCAACGATTCCGCATTCAATTGTTTGGTGCCGCGGCTGCGCAGATGGCCGACAACTTTTCTAATGTCGCGTGTGTGCCGCAGGATAACGGTATGAACATGGTCGGGCATGATGGCACAGGCCAGAATACGGAAATCGGCCTCGGTACATGCCGTTGCAAATCCCCGGCCAATTGCCGCGATCTGTTGATTTGAAAAACGCACCGGTGGGAATGTAAGATTTTCCTTTGCCATCCACCGATTGCTGCGATCATGCGGTGCCGCCGCCACTGATCGCCGCATGCCGCACATGGTTCCGCCGCCTGCGGCATAATACAAATCCCATGATCGCACATAATCCGACCATGACCCGCGCGGATCATTGGGCAACCAGAACCCATAAGCGCAAAATGTACTGTGATACGCCACAACCATCAAAATCCCCCATTCAACGCCACCATCCCGTTTAGCGTGGCCGCCCGGCGGCCCGCGCCGCGTCTCCGGGAGCCGGTTGCGTTGTAAGGGTTGCCGGGAGATATGATATGGAAGGGTATTGATGTGTCAATCAGTTGGTTGACGAATTTCCGTCGCTGCCAACGATATTGGCCCGTGAAGTGGCCTATGCCCCCTTTTCGGCGCAGCGTTCGCCGCATCGGCCGGCTTGTTCGCGCGGCGATGGGTTGTGGATCTCCTTCTGCGGCCGGTTTGCGGGGATCAGGTTGAATTCACCGGATTTCCCGGATACAACGCCAGGGAGATTTTGGAGAGTTTCACCGGAGAGAGGCTTTTGCCTTCGTAACGGGGGGCACAAGCCAGAGCCGTGGCAAACAGGGCGTGTACCACCATGATTGTGGCGACATGGGCATGGAAGCGTTTGGCGCCTTTGATATTCCCGTCATCAGCGCCCCAGAAGAGCTTGCAGCGGGCGTTGACGCGTTCAATGGCCGTGCGGCCCTTATAGCGGCGTTCGAATTCCATGGTCGCACGGGGGATCGGCGGGAACCGCCGCAGGTCAATGGCCTGTTTGACCCGTACCGTCTTGCCGAAGGGTTTATCTTTGTTGCACCGCCCGGCGCTGGGGCAACTCCAGCCCTCATGCCGGGCCGGGCATCGGTATTTGAGGGTGCCACGGGATTTCTCATATCCGGTATAGGCCATTTTGTGTTTGATTGGTGGTTCCGAGACCTTGTCATAGCAAAACACCGTCCCGGCTTCGTCATAGACGATATTGCTGTTGCCATCATGCCCCGGCAGCATGCGTTCCCCTTCCTCCCGCCACATCTGGCGATTCTGCACCACCGGCTTGATATTCTGCTCCCGCAACAACGTGTGGGTTTTAACATCATCGGCGGCTTTATCGTAAGTCATCGTTTCGATACGCCCCTCGGGAAGATTTCCTTGGGCCTGTCTGATGAGTTCCGGTATCTGCCCGGCATCGGATTCGGTGGCCGAGGTAACATGCCAGGCCAGAATCACCTCATGCTTAACATCCACGAGCAAATGGAACTTATAACCGAACCATTCGTAGATCCTGGATATCACGCCATCATCGCTGCGGTACTCCTTGCGTCCCCCCGCCGGCTGCGGCAAGGTCCCGTCGTGCTTACAGGCCTCCTTACTGTCGCCACGGGCGCTAAGGCATGAAGAGTCGCCCGCCGTATGACGCCCCAGGTCCGGCACCACCATTCCCAACTTCTTGAGGAATTGTTCAAACATCTCCCGTAGAAGCGTCAAATGGATCGGCTCTCCCAGAACTTCCTCAAAGCGACTGATATTCCAAGGCTTGGGAACATCCGCCACATTGGCGATGAAAGCCAATTCCCGCAGGGCCGCATTACGCCGCATCTCCGCCAGACAGCTTTCCATCGTGGCATGCCGCAGGAAATAACGCAGCAGATGCACCCGCCAGAGCGTCGGAACCGGATAATCGTCACGCCCCTTATAACGCCGGAAGCGCAAAGCTGAAATCAACTTCTCATCAGGCAGCATTCCCAAAAACAGCTTGAGGGCCACGAGGTCCGGCGAGTCATCAAGAGATTCCCAATTAAAAAGTTTACCGGTAACAGGGATACGCACAGCATCAGCACTCCGCATCGGGCACCACCATGGCACCCCAAGCAAGCATTCTACAACGCAACAGATGCCCGCGTCAAGTGCATGCTGGTGTAAAATTCCGAAAAGATTTTTCACAGAGGGCCTTGTTTCAACGCCATGGCCCATACCCCCCGCGGAATGTGGGGTAACGCTGTTTTCCGCATCCATCGCTTATATGCTTCAGCTCGTAACGCCATTAACATCGCAACCGGCTCCCGGACCATTTTTTTTAATTGACTTTGGCAATTTAAAACCGGACAATTATCAACGTTCATAAGGAGTCCGCACATGAAAGCTGCACGTTTTACCATCATCGCGCTTGCCGCCATACTGTCCGCCGGTCTCGCCGGCTGCTCCAGCCAGGGCAACCAGCAGATTGAGCATCTCACTCCGCGGCAAGTATCCCGGAAAATCATCCGCGGGCAAACCACAAAATCAGAAGTGAAAGCTGAACTCGGTGCCCCCTTGAAGGTCTCGTACAACAGTGCGGGCAACCAGCAATGGGAATATGACTATACCAAGCTGCATCTGACAACCACCGATTTTCTGCCATTTATCAGTGCCGTGGAAAACAATGCCCGCGGCACCCGAAAATCTCTGGTGATTCTGTTTAACCGTCAGGGTGTGGTGGAACACTACAGCCTGACCTGCTCCAAAATTTACAAACATTACGGACTATTTAACTGAGCAACGCGGCCGGAATGCGGCGGATCCTCTCCATGTGCGGCTTGCGCGGGACGGGTGTAAAAC
>JAJYGE010000460.1 GCA_021785155.1 Planctomycetota bacterium | reverse complement strand
TTTCTCAAGCGGCTGCTGGTGGGGGGGATGGAACGGGTCTATGAAATCAACCGGAATTTCCGCAATGAAGGCATTGATACCCGCCATAATCCTGAATTTACCATGTTGGAGCTGTATGAGGCCTACAGTGATCTCGCGGGGATGATGGAGCTGACCCAGACGCTGCTGACATCGCTGGCGGCCGAGCGGCATCTGGCGTTACATCTACCGGCCACGCCGGACGGGCGTATCAAACTGCCCTATGGGGATCGGATCATTGATTTTACCGCACCGTTTCAACGCATCGCGTACAGTGACTTGTTTGCACAGCATGTCGGCGTGGCCATGACCGATGCGGAAGCAGTACGGCGGTGCGCGACACAACATGGAATCGCCGATGTTGCGGGGATGGATCATGATGTGCTGGTGGGTCTGCTATTTGAACGCCTGGCCGAGCCAAAACTCAATGCATTCGATCAGCCGGTGTTTGTGTATGATTATCCGGCCGGCTTATGCCCGTTGACCAGGCGTAAGGCGGGACAGCAGCACCTGGCGGAACGCTTTGAACTTTATATCGCGGGCATGGAGCTGGCCAACGCCTATACCGAACTCAATGACCCGTTTGTGCAGTATGAAACATTTTCGGCGCAGCTGGCCGGATTGAAAGCGGAAGATTCAATGGCCCGCATGGATCATGATTTTATCGCGGCGCTGTGCCATGGCATGCCGCCGGCGGGCGGGCTGGGAATTGGAATTGACCGCCTGGTGATGCTGCTGACCAATAGCACCAGCATTCGTGACGTGGTGTTGTTCCCGCTGCTGAAGCCACAGATGGTGGAATCAAGCGCTCCCGCGGATAAAACATAAATAAGGATATGGATATTTCACCGGCAGGTGGCATCTGCGGGATTGTTCCTGGTTAATTGATGTATAAAATATTTCTATGTTTCCGCTATCTCACACGCAAGGGCATTGTGCTGTTTCCGGTGCTGGCGGTGTGGCTTTGCGTGATGATGCTTATTATTGTCAACAGCATTATGACGGGGTTTGTAAATCGGGTGCGGGACGCGGGGCGGTCGCTGATGGGAGATGTGGTAATCCAGAGCGATTCCATGGCGGGCTTTCCCTATTATCGGAAAATTCAAAAGCAACTGGCTCTACTTCCGCAGGTAAAAGCCAGTACACCGGTGATCAGCGCCTACGGTCTGTTTAATTTGCCCGAAAATCAGGTGAATACCGGCGTACAGGTTATGGGCGTTGAGGCGGCCAGCGAATCCAAGGTCAGTTCATTCGGCACCAGCCTGTTCTGGCAATACAAAGCGCCCATGCAGGCGGTGCGGGATTTACGCGCTGTCGGATTTCCCGTTACGCGCGAAAAACTACTGGCGTATGCGCAGCGGCGTTTGCTCTCGGCCGCCAAGGTGGAAGCGGCCCGGCAACGGGCGTTTGCGGCTCTCAAACCAATCCGCTCCAATGCGTGGTTTGCGTCCATACGTCAGCACTGGCAGGTTATCGCCCATGAGGATTATCAGCAGGCGATCTACAAAGAAAACCGGGCCGACCGTGATTTGCGCATGGTGCAGAAGCTTCCGAACACTTCGTTCGCCAGTATCGCCGCTCTGCGCAAGGCTCTGGTGGCGAAAGTACCAACCTTCACGCCGCCGCCGCGGGCCGCCGATCGGTACATGACTGCCGCGGATGAACCGAAAAATGGCTGCGTGATCGGGGTGGATCTGGGGTTGTATCAACGGGACCGCTTCGGGCATTATCATCGTCCGCCGGGGGTTCGTTTTTCACCGGTTATCATTACAGTGGTCCCCGTTACGATCAAGGCGACACTCGCCCAGCCGCAGAGCCGCCGCTTTGTCATTGTGGATGATTCCCGCACACGCGTTTATGCGGTGGATTCCAAGACGGTTTATATCCCATTTCATGTGGCGCAGAAAATGGCGTTTATGCAGCGGCAGGATTTGCTCAACGGCGGCGTGCGTCCGGGGCGGTGCAGTGAAATTCAGGTCCTGGTGCGCCATGATTCCAGCGAGGCCAATATTTTGGCCGCCCGCAAAGCCATCGCCCGGGTGGTGCATCATCTGGAGTTGCTGCATCCGCAGATGGCCATTGCCGGTATGCGCGTGCGAACGTGGGATCAGGTGCAGGCGGAATATATCCGGGCGGTGGATAATGAGCGTAATATGATCACATTTTTGCTGGGGCTGATGAGCCTGGTTGTGGTCATTGTGATATTCCTTATTTTTTACATGCTGGTACGGGACAAAACCCGCGACATCGGCATCATCAAAGCCATCGGCGGCAGCGAAGAAGGGCTGGGCGTGATTTTTATACTTTACGGCATGCTCATCAGTTCGGCCGGGGCGATTTTAGGCTTGTTTACCGGCGTATCGTTTGTACGCAATGATAACTGGATACACGATCATATATTATGGCGGATCTTCGGGATTTCGATCTGGAACCGGAAAATCTATGTATTTTCCAAAATACCGGATCAGATTGATCCACATGCGGTGATGTGGATTGTCCTTTTTGCCATTCTGGCGGGATTACTGGGGGCCTTAATACCGGCTATTATCGCGGCGCGGCAGGATCCGGTGGAGGCGTTACGATATGAATAATGCCACGCTTCAAATAAATGCCACCGGGCTTAAGCCGTTGCTTGAATTGCGCAACATCAGCAAAACCTTCCGTCTGGGTCCCGCGGATGTGCGGGTGTTGTGCGGCGCGGGGTTGACGGTTTGTCAGGGGGAATTCGTCGCTCTGGTGGGCGCATCAGGTTCCGGAAAAAGTACATTGCTGCATATCGCCGGCGCTTTGGAATCCGCCGATGAAGGATCGGTAATGTTTCAGGGGCAGGATGTCAGCCGCATGTCCCGGCGTTGTCGGCATCGTTTGCGCAATCACTCGTTTGGCTTTGTGTTTCAACTGTACCATCTGCTGCCGGAATTAAGCGTACTGGAAAATGTGCTGCTGCCGGCCATGATCTGGGCACCATGGTACAAGGCTCTGATCCGGGCCCGGCCCGGCAAGCGAAGAGCGTTGGAATTGCTGGAGCAGTTGGGCTTGACCGATCGGTTGCGGCACCGGCCATCGCAATTGTCCGGTGGCGAGCGCCAGCGCGTGGCCATCGCCCGGGCGTTAATCAATGAACCGGCGCTGATACTGGCGGATGAACCCACCGGCAATCTTGATCCCAAGACGGGACAGACTATTTTAGAAGTTCTGCGCGGCTTGCATAAAGGCAGCGGCCAGAGCATCCTGCTGGTCACGCATGACGTACAGATTGCCGCCCAGGCGGATCGGGTGGTGACATTACGGGACGGAAAAATTGTTGAAAGCACGGCACCAGTGAATGAATCAAGGCCCTGACAAGCGTAAACGGATGCGAACAGTATGGCGATATGGCGACACTTTTTAGCCAAGATATCACAGGCTCCCGATGAGGAAGAGCTGATGCCCGCCATGTCTTTTGGCGATCATCTTGATGACCTGCGCAAGCGGTTGATTTTGTCGCTGCTGGGCGCGGCGATTGGTATTGCTATCTGTACATTGTTCGCCAATGATATCATTGATTTTCTTTTTCAACCCTATCTTTTAGCGCTGCGCTATTCCGGCTATCCGCAGTATCTGCTTTACAACAAGCCCGCCGGCAACGTCATCATGTATCTGATGCTGGGCATTAAGGCCGGCTTGCTGCTGGCCAGCCCGTGGATTATTTATCAGTTCTGGCTGTTTGTGGCGGCTGGACTGTATCAGCGGGAGCGGTCACTGGTTTATCGGTATATCGGTCCGAGCATCGCACTGTTTATTTCCGGTGTCGCATTCTTTTTCCTGATTGTTTTGCCGATCATGTTGAAATTCTTTCTGGCCTTTAATCAACAGGTACCCATGCCGCACCTCCAGCCCAACGGCGTGGAAAAACTGATTTATGGCGATAAACTGGCCTTGAATAACTGGGCCGATCTTCCCGCCGGAAATCAGGCCAAACCCCTGCTGATTCCCATGGTGCGCAGCAACCCCACGCATTTCCCCAAACGCCATATCGCCCTTTGGTACAACGCGGCGCAGGGAAGATTACTTATGCACGCCGATGGTAAAATCCTGGCCATTAACGCCCAGCCGGCCGATTCCCTTTTTGCCCCGCTGGCCATGCTGCATGATTATTTGGGCTTTGTAACCGTGATGGCACTGGTGTTCGGACTGGCCTTTGAACTGCCCATGGTCATGATGGTGCTGGCACAGATCGGCGTGATGCCGGCGCATAAATTCCGTCAGATGTGGCGTTATGCGGTTTTAATTCTCGCGGTGCTCTCCGCTCTGCTGGCACCGACTCCGGATATTGTCACCTTTTCCAGTATATTTCTGCCCCTGGTGCTGCTGTATGTTTTGGGCCTGGTTCTGGCCACCATGGTTACCGCCCGGAAGAAACCGGATATTATCGACGAACCTCCAACGCCCACCGATGAGATATCCGAATAGCCATGCACAAAGAACAGACGGTGCGCCGTGATAAGGCGTTAGTTTTCAGCGGGGAAATACCCGCCCGGCAAAGTAATCGTTCCAGCCGGTAGCAATCGGGACGGTAGCGGAGGTAACAAAGCTACTGAAGCTCTCGATGGAAAG
>JAJYGE010000336.1 GCA_021785155.1 Planctomycetota bacterium | reverse complement strand
AGATATGACATCCAGGATATTAGCCCGCGATAAACGGGCCAGATATGCTAAAAATGGAATCGCCAGGGTCAGCGCCGGCAAAAACAATTGCCTGAGTGTGCCCCATCCGCCGGAAGGCAGCAAAGAGGTTTCCACCGCCAACACCATCAACAGTCCTGAACCAATCACAAATGTGGGCAGGCTGATGCCCAGCAGCGATCCAACGGTTAACGCCACGTCCGGCCAGCGCCCCCGATACACCGCTCCCAGCACTCCCGCGGCCACGCCCAGCCACAAGGCAATAAGTAGAGCCATGGATCCCAATGCAATCGACACGGGCAGACTGTTGCGGATCACATCCAATACGGTCCAGTTGGCGTAGCTGATGGTCGGTCCAAAGTCGCCATGTGCGACAACCTGCCAGGCGTAAGCCAGATAGGCGTGAAAGTCCCCCCGGCTTAAATGATAGCGCTGGCGCAGCGCCGCCAGCACCGCCGGTGGCGGCTGTTTCCGCCCGATAAACGGATCGCCCGGTGTGGCCATCAGCAACCAGAATGTCACGGTATAGACGATCCACACCACCAGCACGGATTGCAGGAGCCGGGAGAGAATGAATTTCTTCATGGCCGCACCTCGGTGGCCGGGGGTGTGGCGGTGACCGGCGAGGCGGGATGATGTATCCGATGGATATATTTGAACAGGGTAATCATACGGACATTCGTGGGAATGCCACCGATACGCGCCGGATTGTACATCAGACCGTCACTGTACTGGAATAATGGAATTGCGGGCATCCATCGCGTTACCAGCAACTTTTCAGCCTCATGCAACAGTGCGAAGCGTTTTGTCGCGTCGGGTTCATAAGCCGCCCGATGCAGCAACTGATCCAGTCGCGGATTGGAAAATCCGGTGAGGTTATTGGGATTACCGGTGCGAAATAAATCGAGCCATGTTGTGGGATCCATGTAATCACCATACCAGCCGGCGCGGGCAATGTCATAATTTCCATGGACGACATCCTGATTGAATATTTTGCTTTCTTCTTCATGAATGCTCACGCGTACGCCCAGATTTTTCCGCCACATCTCCGCTATTGCCTGCGCAATTCGGATATTGATCGCCGCCCCGCTGTTGGTAAGAAATTTGAATATCGGCAACCCCTTGCCGTCGGCATAACCCGCTTTGGCCAATAATAGTCTGGCCGCCGCAACATTCATCGCCAAACCATGCGGACTGATGTAGCCGGGAATACTATCCGGCGGCACCAGCACTTCCAAAGTTCGGTCCGGCACGCGCAGAATGTCTCGGACAATCGCCTTTTTATCGATAGCCATGTCCAGCGCCCGCCGAATCCGCGGGTCATCCAGCGGCTTTTTGCGACAGTTGATCACATAATAATAGGAACCGAAAACAGGAAGGTAGTGAACATCGTCACGTCTATGGTGACGCTGTTGCCGCAGGAGTTCCGGTGCGAATCGAATTGGCACAAAGGAAAGCGCATCGACCGCGCCGCTTTGATAAGCCAGAAAAGCCGATTGCGTATCGGGGAAGTTCCGTACATACAGGGTGGAACATTTTACCGCACCGCGATCCCAATAATATTTATTGGGCCGCAATTCCAGATATTGATGAAACTTCCACGCCGCCAAACGGTATGGTCCGTCGGAAACCAGGTTCGGCGGCCGGGTCCAGCGCGGATTGTACTCAACGGGCGCATGGTCCGTCGCAGCAGTACGGAATCTAGCCATGGCCGAAGCGTTCAGCGGAAAAAACGGAGGAAACGCCATCAAGGAAAGAAAATATCCGCACGGGTGGGTCAGGGTAACGATAAGTTTATAAGCATCCGGAGCTTTGATCCCAACGCTGGAAAATGGCAAATGATGCCGCGGATCGGCGGCTATGGAATTAAAATACGCCTGTGCCCCGGCAATATGAAATAGCATGGTGACATATCCGGCGGCGGTGGACGGCTGGAGAATCCGCCTCCAGGCAAATATGAAATCCGCGGTCGTAACTTTCCGACCATTCGACCATCGGGCATTCTGACGCAGATAAAACGTGTAGGTAAGGCCATCGTGGGAAATTTTCCACGATTTGGCGACGCCGGGAATCGGTTGCAACGTTTGCGGATTATATTGTGCCAGACCCTCCCACAACCCCATGGCCACGCGAATATCCTGCATCCACGTCATTTTATCGGGATCCAGCGTATGAATCTGGCCCGCTTCACAGAAATTAATCGCATCAGGTCCCTGCCGATGCGGCGTGGAGATATAAAAGCAGATCAACCCGATGATCAATAGCACCAGAGATGGAATCAACAGCGTTTGCTTCATGGTCGATAACGATAACCCGTTGCCCCGGACACGGCAATTTGCAGATAGAATCTCGAAGGACAATTGCGCCTGAACCCGGCATCAAGTCGCCCGCATCCCCGCGCACCGAAAAAACCGCCGGATGAATGCGCTATTACCCACCGGCAATCGATACAGTCCGTCGGCACCGCTGGAACAAATCCGCGCACATCAGAGCACGGTTTCCCATTCTATGCGTTCCAGAGCCGGGTCGCGGTGGCGTTCAAACTGCTGCGTAAACATCGTATGGTAGATGCCATGATTATCCAGCAGTTGTTCGTGTGTCCCCTGCTCCACAATTTTCCCGTCCACCAGTACCGCAATGGAATCGGCATGCATGATGGTACTTAAGCGATGCGCGATGACCAGTGTGGTGCGGTCGCGCATGAGTTCATCAAGCGATTGCTGAATGAGTTTTTCCGCCTGCGTATCAAGTGAACTCGTGGCTTCATCGAGAACCAGAATCCGCGGATTGGCCAGAATTGCTCGGGCGATGCTGATGCGCTGCTTCTGGCCGCCGGAAAGTTTATTTCCGCGCTCCCCGACTGAGGTTTGATAGGCCTTTTCCATCGCCATGATAAAGTCATGGGCATTGGCTTTTTTGGCGGCGTCAATAATGTCGGCTTCACTGGCATTGCGCCGGCCAAATGAGATATTCTGCATGATCGTGCCGTCAAAGAGATACACATCCTGCAGGACCATCGCAAACTGCCGACGATAATCCGCCAGCCGAATATCGCGGATATCCACGCCATCAAGCAGAATGGCACCGGCACGGACATCATAAAAACGGGCGATGAGATTCACCAGCGTCGTTTTGCCGCTGCCGGAGGGTCCCACCACCGCCAGCGTTGAACCGGCAGGGATATTGAGGTTAATGTGATCAATAACTGTTTGATCCGGCTTATAGCCAAAGGATATGTCCCGCAACTCAAGATGGGCCTGCGGACTGGCCACAGCGATGGCATTTTCCCGATCCGGCATATCCGGCGTTTGATTCAGAACATCACATACCCGGTCCAGCGAACCGAGATTCTGCTGAAGATTTTGCAGCGAATCAATCATCTGCGTGATAGGCCCCAGGAGCATGAGGCTGTAGGTTTCAAACATCACCAGATCGCCCACCTTGAGTTTCCCCCGCAGCACCATCTCTCCGCCATACCAGATAATGACAATGCCGATGGCGGGCACAAAAATGGACCAGCCGGTGGCCAGCAATCGCCCCAAAATGGAAGTGAAATATTGTTTTCGCACCAGCAGATACTGCCGGGCACCAAATTCTTTGTGCTCGCTGCGCTCCCGTCGAAAACTGCGCACCACCCGAATACCCGCGAACAAATCACTGACCCGCGATGATAGAATGCCGCGATCATCCTGGATATTCCGCCACATGGGCCGCAGGCGGCGGAAAATCAAAAAATGAATCAGCACCACCGGCGGGATCAGTGCGGCGGCGACAGCGAAGAGTTTCCAGTTTGTGGCGATAAGAATCAACAAAATGCACATGATCCTGAAAATAGCCCCCACCGGATTGACGATGGCATTCTGCACCCCGCCGACTACCTGATCGGTATCGCTCATGACGCGGCTGATAATGCCGCCGGTGCGATATTCAGCCAATTGCGACAACGGCAATTGTGCCAGGTGCTCATGCAGGCGCTGTCGCAGGGAAGCGGCCAGGCGATAATTTAACTTCTGTGAAGATAGCACCCGAATCCAGGATATGCTCACACCAATAAATTCCGCGGCAATCAGTGCCAACACCAGCGCCAGCAGTCCATGCGATGCCGAATCGGAAAACCAATGCCGCACCTTACCGGGCGACAGATAATGCACAATCGGCAACGGTTTATGCACAAAAACATAGTCGATGGCCAGTTTGAGCACATACGGCGGCGTCAGCGCTACAAACGAACTGACAATAGCCACAACCATCAATGCCGATACCGCACCATAATACCCGCGCAGCATGACCCTGTATTGACCCAGCAAATGCCGCTTGGAATATTTGAAGGTATGTTTGTCACCCGATTCGCCGCCCATGGAATGCCGTCCGCCATGCGACGGCGGCGATGAATCCACCCGCGGCGCATCAGGGTCTACGAGTCGATCCCCCTTTAACAACCCCTGCCGGAGTTTTTGACGGAATTCCTTAAATCGCGTGCGACTGGACTTCATTTACTCTTTCGCCTGACAATACCTTTCACGCGGTATTATAGACGTATTTCATCAGAAAAATCAGCCTGGGATGCCAAGCGGCCTCCAACACGATAAAATAAGGCAGTTGCCGCCG